>JBQLZI010000179.1:0-5873 GCA_052168195.1 Phycisphaerales bacterium | reverse complement strand
CGGATGAGCAGCCGGTCGAGGCGCATCACGCCCGCCGCCAGCACAGCGAGAACGCAGAACGTCGCCGCCTCGGCGCCCGTCACCGCGAGCGCGAGCAGCGCGATCTGCTCCGCCGCCGCGTCGTCGACGGCGAGCAACTCGCCAAGCCACGCAAGCCCGCCCTCGCGGAAGCCCAGCACGCCGCCCGGCGAGGCCGCGCCGATGAGGAAGTAGACCGCGGCGTCGAACGCCGCCTTGTCGATGCCCAGCGCCATGCCCAGGGCCTTGGCCGCGATGAGGAACCGGCCCGTCTGGATCGCGATGTCCGCGAGGCGCAAGGCGCACGCGACGAGCATGACTTTCGCGTCGCGGGCCACGACATAGGAACCGAGCGACGCGACGCGCAGCGCGGGCACGCGCGTGTCCGCGAGCCGCGCGAGCGCCACCCCGAGCAGCGTGCACGAGAACGCCCCGAGCACGCCGACGGCGATCCACGCCGGGCCGATCGCCTACGCGAGCATGGCCGCCAGGATGAACGGCGGGAAGACCGCGATCGCCGTGAGCCCGTAGCCCACCATCCAGGGGACCATGGCGCGCAGGGGCACACCGTCGCGCTTGTGGTGGAAGTAGACCCGGCTGATGGCGCTGATCTTGAAGGGAAGGAACGCGAGGAACGAGCAGACGGCGTTCGTGAGGATCGCGCTCCATCCGGAGATGGGGCGGACGGGCCGTGCGGTGATCCAGAAGCACAGGCCGTTCACGACGATCGTCGCGACGTTCAGGGCGACCATCGCGCCCGCGAGCCAGAGCGGCGCGTCGAGGAGGCGCCGGATCGCGTCCTGATTCTCCGGGGTGAAGGCCAGGCGGAGGGCCCACACGAACAGCCCGACGCCCAGCGCCGCGCCGATGACCTGGATCATCACCCGAACAAGGCGGCGACGAGTCACAAGGCCGCGAGTGTAGTGCGCGAATCGCGGCGCGCGCCCGCAACCCCTCTGCGGCGCAGGCCGTATCGCGGGGAACCCGGGGCCCCTCGGTTGACGGATCGAGGGCCGGGCGGGTACAAGCCGAGTCGGTCGTCGGTCGCGTGGGCGTGCCCGGCGACGATCCGGCTGCTATTCTGACCATCTCGCGGCCAGCGTCGCCGCGTCGACGACTTTCGGAGCGTTTCTCATGCGTACGGCACATCGCGGCGTCCTCCTCGCCACCGGTTCTGTCCTGACCCTCGCCGCCCTCGCCACGCTCGGCGGGTGCGCCGACATCAGCCCCGAGGTCGACACCCTCTCCCAGCGCCCCGCGGACGTGAACAACCGCATCGCGATCACCAACGACACCAACCTGCGCATGCTGAATCAGGACCTGGGCCGCCTGTTCCTCCTCGACCGTCCCAGCCGCCTGACGCCCGGGCCCGTGCCGTACTGAGCAACCCGGGCACACCCATCCACGACACCCCGCAGGGGCCGCGCTGTGCGGCCCTTGTTCGTTTTTGCCCGCGCTACGATGCCCCATGCCCATCGGCAAAGACGACATCCTCGCCGCCCTCGCCAAGGTCGACGATCCCGAACTCCGCCGCCCGCTCACCACGCTCGGCGCGGTCCGCAAGCACTCGGTCTGCGACGGCCACGTCGCGGTGACCATCGCGCTGGCGAGCGGCGACCGCCAGAGCCAGCAGGCCGTCCGCGAAGAGGCCGACGCCGCGATCCGCGACCTTTTCGCCGAGCGCGGCGAGGCCCTGAAGGGGCTCACCGTCGAGTTCGCCTCGGGAGGCGGGACCAAGGTCCGCTCCGCGGCCCAGGACCACGACGAGTCGCGCCCCTCGCCCACCCAGGAGAGCGCGAGCGGCATCCCGGGTGTGCGGCACATCGTCGCCGTCGGCGCCGGCAAGGGCGGCGTGGGCAAGTCGACGGTGTCGGTGAACCTCGCGGTCGCGCTGGCGCGGGCCGGGCACGCGGTCGGCCTGCTCGACGGGGACATCTACGGGCCCTCGGCGCCCACCATGCTCGGGCTCGACGCGCACGACGCCGTCGCGCACGAGAACATGCTCCAGCCCTTCTACCTCCACGGCGTGAAGGCGATGACGATCGGCAAACTCGTCGATCCCGACAAGCCGCTGATCTGGCGCGGGCCGATGGCGCACGGCGCCTTCCGCCAACTCGCGCAGCAGACTGACTGGGGCGAACTCGATTACCTCGTCATCGACCTGCCCCCCGGCACGGGCGATGTGCCGCTGACCATGACGCAGTTGCTGAAACTCACCGGCGCGGTGATCGTCTGCACGCCGCAGAAAGTGGCGCAGGACGACGCCGTCCGCGCCGCGAAGATGTTCCAGCAACTCGGCGTCGACGTGCTGGGCGTGGTCGAGAACATGTCGTACTTCATCGGGGACGACGGCAAGGAGTACGACCTGTTCGGGCGCGGCGGCGCCGAGCAGATGGCCCAGCGCCTCAGACTGCCGTTCCTCGGGAGCGTGCCGATCAACACCGCGCTGCGGAAGAACTCCGACGCGGGCGATCCGACGGCGAACTTCGAGCCGGATCACGGCGACCCGTCGGGCGAGACGCTGAAGCGCGCGCTGGAGCGCATGGCCCAGGCGTTCGAGAGCCAGGTCGCGGTCGCGGCGATGAAGAAGCAGTCGATGACGCCGACGATCACGGTGTCGTGATCTTCGCTCCCTCCCCCATCGGGATGGGGGAGGAAGCGGAACGTGCCCGCGGCTCCGTCAGAGCAGTTCATGCACGAACCGAAGCGCGTCGTCGGCGTTCGCGAAGTCCTGTTGCTGCGGGCCGCCCGAGAGGTCCTTGACCTGGAAGCGGAACGCGTCGCCGTGGGCTTCGAGGAACACCGCGACGCGGGCGCGCTGGTTCGACGCGTCTTTCAGCAGTTTGCCGACGTTGCGCGTGGTCTTGTACGACCGGCGCGCGTGCAGGCCTTCGCGGCGGCAGCGCGCGAGGAACGCTGAGGCGTGCGCGTCGAGCGATTCCTCGACGCTGAACACGTACACGTCGGGGTTGAGCCGCAGTTCCTTCGCGATGTCGGCGTCGGAGGGCATCAGCCCCTTGTCCTGCAGCACGAGCGAGAGCACGACGTCGCCCATCGCGAAGCCGACCGCGGGGGTGGACGGCCCGCCGAAGAGT
Organism: Phycisphaerales bacterium; assembly: GCA_052168195.1. Classification (GTDB taxonomy): domain Bacteria; phylum Planctomycetota; class Phycisphaerae; order Phycisphaerales; family UBA1924; genus JAHBXC01. The sequence continues at coordinate 2,760 of JBQLZI010000179.1, read as the reverse complement.
TCGACGAGGTTGTCGTAGCGCCCGCCGCCGGCGATGGCGCGCTCGGCGCCGGTCGCCTCGTGGACCTCGAACACCGTGCCCGTGTAGTACGCAAGACCGCGGACGATGTTGAAGTCGAATGACACCCACTCCTTGCAGCCGTGTTTATGTAACACCTGCCAAAGTGGGATCAGTGTTTCCAAGACTTGTTTTCTACGAATGCGCGCGCCAGTTGCTTCGCGGGTGACAACACTTCCATCTTTCTTGCGAAACTCGAAAGTGCCTGGTGGCAATTCGATGATGTCTTCGCGTATTCCCGAGGTAAGCAGTTCGATATCTGTCGCGGTGATGCCGAACTGGCGGAAAAAACTCTCGAACTCTGAGTCGGGTCCTTTGGCGCGTCGGTCAAGTACTGCAAAGGCATCAAACATTCGGCCTTCGGGAACGCCGTGGGCTCGAAGCCATGCCGCGGCTGCTTCCCGGTGATTGATTTTGAACCTGACATCGTTCTCCGTCAGCCCGCACTCCCGCAGCATCTCCACGCAGCAGGCGATCACTTCCGCGTCGGCTTCGGGGCTCGGGTCGCCCACCATGTCGACGTTCCATTGGAGGAACTCGCGCAGGCGCCCGCGCTGGGGGCGTTCGGCGCGGAAGTAGGGGCCCACGCTGAACCACTTGATGGGCTTGGGCAGCGCGTTCGCTTTCGCCGCGACCATCCGCGCGAGGGTGGGCGTGAACTCGGGGCGCAGGGCGAACTCGGTGTCGCCGCCGGCGCGGGTGAACGAGAACAGTTCGTTGACGATGCCCTCGCCGGACTTCACGGTGTAGGTGTCGAGGTGCTCGAAGCGCGGGCCGTCGATCTCCTCGAAGCCGAAGCGCGTGGCGACGCGGCGCCAGCGTTCCTCGATCCAGCGGCGTTTGGCCATTTCGAGGGGGTAGAAGTCGCGCGTGCCGCGCGGCGCCTGGCCGTAGCGGGCCGGGTCGGGCGTGCGGGAAAGGCCGGGGGCTCGGGCGGGAGCGGGATTGGTGTTCTCGTCGGCGGGCATGGGTGGTAGGGTAGGAGGAGGCGCCAGCCGGCAGAGCGCGGCGGGCAGCGGGTCGAGCGAAGGCATGAAGCAGCGATGGGTCATCCGGATCGCGGGTTTGGCGGGCGTGGTGGCCGCCGGGGTGGTGTTCGCGCGCTGGGAGCCGCCCGTTCCCCCGGAGGTGATGCAGCGCCGGATGGTGGGCCAGATGCGCGAGGCACGCCGGATGATCAACGAGGGCGAGGCGGCGGCGGCGATCGAATCGCTGCGCGCGGTCGTCGAGAGGTTCCCGGAGACGCCCGAAGCGTGGTACCTGCTGGGTCGGGCGTACGACGTGCGCGGCGAGCCGGGCGACGAGGCGCGCACCGCGGAGGCGTTCGATCGAACCAACGACATCGAGACGCGGCGCGCGGAGGAGCGGCCCGACGCGAACGAGTTCTACAACCTCGGGTGGACGCGTCGGCGCATGGGCCGCGCCGACGCCGTCGAGGCGTACGCGAAGGCGACGGACCTCCAGGCGCAGGCGATCGCGCGGATGGAGCGGCCGCACGAGATCTGGCTGTACAACCTCGCGTGCTACGCGGCGCTCGCCGGGCGCCACGACGAGGCGGTGGACGCGTTCGCGCGGGCCGTCGAGCGCGGGTACGACGACCTGTGGCACCTGCGGCGGGACGTTGACCTCGATCCGATCCGCGACGACCAGCGCTTCAAGGCCGCGGTGCAGCGCATCGTGGATTCGCGTGCGTGGATGCGCGCAGAACCGGCAGGTCCCTCTCCGACAGGAACGCGCGATGTCGACCGATGATCACGCTGAACCAACACTGCGCACCGCGCGGCTGACGCTGCGTGCGCCGGAGATGCGTGACGCCGATGCGTGGGAGGCCGTGTGCGGCCCCATCGAGGTGGCTCGCGGCACGCTGCGCATGCCTCACCCCTATCCGAAGGGCGGCGCTGCGGATTGGTTTGCGCATTGTCACCAAGCGCGGGCCCGCGGCGAGCGCGCGTCGTTCATCATGGTCGATGGCAACGATCGCGTGGTGGGCATGGCGAGTCTCGACATCGCGCCCGAGCACAGGCACGCCGAACTCGGCTACACGGTCGCCATGGAGCACTGGGGCAAGGGTTACGCGACCGAGGCGTCGCAGGCCGTGGTGGATTACGGATTCGAGCGGCTCGGTCTCGAGCGCATCCACGCGGGGTATTACCTCAACAATCCGGGCTCTGGTCGCGTGCTCGAGAAACTCGGATTCGTCCCAGAGGGGGTCCGGCCCCGGTTCTACATCCGCTTCGGCGAGTGGATGGACCTGGCGCTGATGCGTTTGCTCCGCGAGGAGTGGGAAACGCTGCGCGCCTCGCGCTGACCCCGTCAGTCGTCCTCGCGGGCGAGCAGGCGGAAGCCCTCGAGCATGCGTTCGGCGGCCTTGGCGCGCTGCTTGGGCACCTCGATGCTCTGGGGGGCGTCCTCCTCGTCGAGGCCGACGCGGAAGACCCTTTTCTGGCTCGTGCGGCGCACCGCGAGGGCGCCGATGGGCGTTTCGGCGACGACGTGGAGGCCGATCCCCCGGCTCCCGGGCAGGCCGGCCGCCCGGCCGCGTGTGATCTTCCGCGCGTCGAGGACGATCAGGCGGCTGTCGGTCAGCACGAGGAAGCGGTGCCTTGGGTGGGTGAGCATCGCCGCCAGCACCGGGCCGATCAGCGGCGCCAGCGAGACGCCGATCATCATGGTCTTCGCGGGGCCGACGGCGGAGCGTTCGAC
>JBQLZI010000178.1:0-5922 GCA_052168195.1 Phycisphaerales bacterium | reverse complement strand
CGCGGCCCGTAGACGTTGAACAGCCGCAGACTCGCGGTGTCGAGGTCGCCGAACGCCGCGGGCCAGGCGCGCATGGCCGCCTCCGCGGCCGCCTTGCTCGCGCCGTAAGGCGTGATGGGCTCCATCGGCGCGCTCTCGGGGGTGGGCGTCTTCGGGCTCAGCCCGTACACCGCCGCCGTGCTCGCCAGGATCACCCGCTTTACCCGCGCCACCCGCGCCGCCTGCAATGTCTCGACCACCCCCTGCGCGTTGACCGCGAAGCACCGCTCGGGCTCGCGCACCGATTCCACCGCCGACGACACCGCCGCGAGATGAAACACCGTGGACGCCCGCTCGAGCGCGTCGTCCAGCGCGTCACGGTCCAGCACGCTGCCGTGCACGACCCGGAGTTGGTCGGGGTGCTCGTCGACCTGCGCGAACAGGCGATCAGGATCGCCCGACGACAGGTCGTCCAGCACCGTCACGACGGCGCCCGCTTCGAGCAGCGCGTCGACGAGGTGGGAGCCGATAAACCCCGCGCCGCCGGTCACGACCACCCGCGCGCCGCCGAACGCGGCCTCGAAACGCTGCTCCTGGCTGGCGTTGGGGGCGGACATGAAGCGGGATTGTACGGTCCCCGACGCCAACGCGGCTCAGCCGGTCCGTTTTCCGGCGCCGCCCGGAATCAGTGATCCGGGGATCGTCGCGCACCCCACCGCCACGGGCACGCTCATCGCGATGAACGCGGCCATCGACAGCGCGTACCCGCCCGTCATCCACGCGCTCAGCCCGGTGAACAGCGGGCCAAGCCCCGTGCCGATCACCGCGAGGCGCACGACCGACGCGCGGATCGCGCCGTGGTTCGCACGTCCGAACCGCCGCGCGATCGTCGCGTTGCCCGTCGTCGCCACCACCGACTGCCCGGCCCCGAACACCGCCAGCGCCGCGGACGCCATCCACGGCGTGCGCGCGACCCACAGCACGACAGCGCTCAGCGCAATCGCGAGCATCCCCAGCGGCAGCAGCGCCGCTGGACGGAACCGGTCCGTGAGGTACCCGGTTGGAAGCGCCATCACCGCCATCGAGAGCGTCCACACGCTCACCGCCGCCGTCGCGTGCGTCTGGGTCATCCCGCGCTGCGCCAGGATCGGCTGGATGTCGAAGAGGAACGCCGTGCCCACCAGCGGGGAGACGAATGTCGCCGCCGCGACCAGCCAGAACGTCCGCGTGCGCATCGCCTCGCGCAGCGTGAACGCCGGCTCGTCCGGTCGCGTCGCCTTCGCTTCGCCGTCGGGGTCCTCGTGCGCGTCGTTGTCGATGCGCAGACCGATATCCTCCGGCCGGTCGCGGACCAGCCAGAGCGAGAGCGGGATCACCGCGAGCGCCACCAGCGCGCCCATCACCACGAACGCGAGCCGCCAGCCCACCGCGCCGATCAGCGTCGCGGCGAAGAACGGGAACGGGATCCAGATCCCGAAGATCACCACCTGCTTCACGCCGTGGATCGATCCGAGACGCCGGTGGAACCACATCGCAATCGCGTGCTGGCTGACGAGCGAGAGCGCGCCCTGCCCGAGGAAACGCAGCAGGAAGAAACCGACGAACACCGTGGCCGCGCCAGTCGCGGCGCCCATCGCCGCGCACGCCGCGCCGAACGCGAGCGCGACGAGCGCCAGGGTCTTCCGCGGCCCGAGCCGGTCGGTCAGCGCGCCGACGTACACCAGCGGCAACGACGCGGCCACCGTGGCGACGGTGTACGCGACGTTGAGCGTCAATTCGCCGATGCCGAACGCCTCGCGCAGCGACGTGTTGAACTGCGAGATGATGAACGTCTGCCCGGGCGCCGTCGCGATGAACGCCAGCGTCGAGACCGCCGCGACGGTGTAGCCGGGATACCAGCGGTGCTCAGCGCGCATCGAACGCGAGCATAGGTCGCGCCGGCGCGCTCAGTTGCAGGACTGCCCGTACGCCGCCAGCACCTCGTTGAGGTCCGCGAAGTCCACCACGCCGTTCTCGTTCAGGTCCGCGGCCTCCGCGAACGGCCCGGACTGGCCGAACACCGCGAGCACGCGGTTCAGGTCGTCGAAGTTCACGACGCAGTCGCCCGAGATGTCCGCCAGCGGCGTGACCACGAACATCGACGGACCCGCCGACGCCAGCGTCTCGCCGCCCGCGCTTCGCGCAACCGCCTCCCAGACATAGCGGCGTCCGGGCGCGAGCACGCCGAGATCAACCTGCGTCGCCGTCGTCGTGAGACCCGTGACCTCGTGCGCGAGCGCCTGCGTGTCCGCGTCGAAGATGCGCAGGTCGTACTCGAGCGTCCAAGTCGCGGTCTGCCAGCCGAACAGCACGGAGGCACGCGGGTTCTCCGCCGTATCGTCCGCCGGCAGGAGCCGTTCGAACGGCCGCGGCGCCGGGAGGTCGGCCACGACCGCGGGGTAGGCGCGGACCATCCCCCAGCCGGTCTCGACGTCGAACCCCGGCGCTTCCAGGTCGAGGGCCGTCGACTGCATGATCCACTCGACCTCCGTCGGCGTGAGCGCCGGTCGCTCCGACAGCATCAGCGCCGCGACGCCCGCCGCGATGGGCGAGGCGAACGACGTGCCGTCGACGTAGACCCAGTCGCCGAACACGTACCCGGCGTTGCCGGAGATGTCGGTGGTGCGCACGCTCACGCCCGGCCCCGCGAACGCCAGCGCGCTGCTCTGGTTGCTGAAGTCGGCGCGCTGGCCCTGCCGGTTGACGGCGGCCACGCCGTTGACAGTGCTGAGCCGCGCCGGGTACGAGAGTTGCGTGTCGAACTCGTTGCCGCCGCTCGCGAAGTGCACCATCCCCGCGTCGCGGGTCTGGGCGTAGATCGTGGTGATCGCGCCCGAGGCGACGAATCCGTAGCGGTTGCTGTTGTTGGTGACGCGCACGCCCTCGCTCTGCGCCCACGCGAGCGCCTCGACCGTCCACGACGACTGCCCGTCCCACCCGCTGCCGTTGCCGTTCGAGATGAACGGGCGCGCCGAGTAGAGCGACGCGTTGGGCGCGACGCCAACGACTCCCTGCCCGTTGAGCAGCGCGGTGATGCACCCAGCAACGGCCGTGCCGTGCACGTCCCACTCGTTCACCGGCGCGCCGTCGGCCGCGCCGGGGTCGTTGGTGAAGTCCGCGCCAGCGGCGACCACGAGGTCGGGGTGCGTGGGATCGACGCCGGTGTCGATGACGAGCACGCGCACATTCGACGATCCCAGCGAAACGTCCCACGCCGGCGCGGCGTTGACGTCCATCCCCGGCACGCCGCCCGACTGCCCGGTGTTGCGCATCCCCCACTGCAGGTTGAACTGCGAGTCGTTCGGGATCAGCCCGCCCGATCCGGTGAACAGCATGTCCGGCTCGGCGAACACCACCGGCGCCGCCGCCGCGACCGTCAGCGTCTGCCCGAGCACGTCAAGCCCGTTCCGCGCATCGCTGCGCGCCTTGTACGCTCCGGGCATGCCCGCCCAGTCCTCGACGAGCGGCGTCAGTCCCGCCGCGTCGAGCGCGGCCCGCCGCGCCGCGCGATCCACGTTCTCCGCGAAACGCACAAGCACGTCGCGCGTCGGGATCACCGGCCCGCCGCCCTCGCCGACAAACACCGGAGAGAGAAACACGCCCGGTTCGGCGGCGCGGATTGCGTCCCGCAGCGTGTTCTCACCCGCCGCGTCCGGGAGTTTCACGACGACCCATCCGCCCGCGTGCGCGGATTCCACGATCCCCCCGTCGAGCCCCAGCGCGGTCACGCGTTCACCCGGCGCCGCGTCGAGCCCCAGCGCCGCGAGACGCGCGGGGTCGAGCGTGAGCGGCACGCGCTGGCCATCAAAGACGATCGCGTGCGACGGATCGCGCGGCTGCGCGTCCGCGATCGCCAACGACGCGAGGGCGAGCAGCGAGAAGGACGCAACGATTCGGCTGCGCATGGCTTGTTCCTCCCGGGAAGGGTCGCGGCCACGCGGCCGCCTCATAATCAGATTACTCGCAGGTTTGGCCGAAGGAAGACAGGACCGTGTTCAGATCCGCGAAATTGACGAAGCAGTCGCCGTTGGTGTCCCCGTCGACGGGGTCGGACGACATGCCGAAGTTCGAGAGCACCGTGTTGAGGTCGCCGAAATTCACGACGGAGTCGAAGTTCACGTCGCCCGGGCAGGGACGATCGAACCCTCGAATCACGATCACCCTGTTCCCCCCGCCGAACGTGGAGAAGAGGAAGTCGCCGGTCGTAGGGTCGATCGCGGCGCCTTCTGCGCCGGAGAGCCCGGAGACCATCACTCGTCGTGTGGCGGTGACCGGGTCCGCGTTCGCGTCGATCTCGAACGCGCTCACGCGGCCCGCGCTGTATTCGCTCACGAGCAGCGTGTCGGTCGGGAACTCGGGCGAGCCCGAGGGGATGTAGACGAACCCCTCGGGTCCGGTCGCGGCCGCGGTCACGAGCACCGCTCCGCCGGTCACGTCGTACGTGCCGTCGCCGAGATCGGTGAGATCCACGCCGCTCCACGCGCCCGCGTTGTACGACATCACGCGGCACGCGCCGGCGTTGGGGAATCCCGGCGGAATGAAGTTCACCGCGCCGACGGAACTCGGCAGTCCAAAGGAGTTGAGGCTGGTGAGCACGTTCGGCGCGTCGCTCCCCGGGACGATCTGCCCGAGCCCGTTGATCGGATACTGCGAGAAAAACAGCGTGCCGTTGGGCGCGTAGGCCAGCCCGCCGTCGATGTTCGGCGCCGCCGCGAAGAGCACGCCCGGCCCCGCGAAGCCGACGATTTTCCCGCACGAGCGGATCAGCGGCACAGCGTAGATCGCGCCGCCCGCCTGGTTCGCCGAACCGCCGATCAGCAGCGTGTCTGGGTCATCGGCCTTGATCACGAGCCCGCCGTACGGTCCGGGCACGCCGTCGATCGAGCCGAGATCGTCGAGCGAGTAGAACTGGTCGAACGGCGCCTCGACGCTCTGCGCGAACGAGGTCGCGGAAATCCCCAGCGCGGCGAGACCCGCGGCGACGACAACGGACTGACGGCTTGGCATAACTGGCTCTCCTCCAACATGATGGATGAGAGGCCAGTGTAACGCCCAGTCGCGGAATCCAAGCCAAGGTTTTCCCTAAGGTTGCGCGTCGGTCAGCAGCCGGTTCCGAACGCGCTCAGCACCGCGTTCAGGTCGGCGAAGTTCACCACGCCGTCGGCGTTCACGTCGGCGCCGGAGAAGCCAGTCGCGCCAGTTTCGCCGAATGCGGAGAGCACCGCGTTCAGGTCGGCGAAGTTCACCACGTTGTCGCCGTTGGTGTCGCCCTCGCAGTCCGGAGCGGGCTCCTCGATGCGGACGGCGAAGACACGGAAGACCGAGTTGGGCGTGAGGGGCAGCGCGATCGCGCCGAAGTACATCCGCGCGCCATCGGGAGAGACGGTGATCCGGGAATCTCCCGCGATGTTCGCGCCTTCGTCGTCGCGCAGCGCTTGCTCCCAGATCTGGTCGCCGTCGACCGCGTCGCGCGCCTCGGCGAACCACGGCTGGCTGGGTGATCCCCCGATCGCGACGACCAGCGGCGAGGTCGGGCTCGGCTCCACCGCCGCGTAACTTCCCTGGCTGCGGATGCGCGTCCAGATCGGGTCGCCGTCGGGATCGACCGCCGACATGCGCAGGCCGTCCCACCCGAAGTAGATCGTGCCGTCAGGACCGACGCTGGGGCGCGTCGCGCCGGAGCGGATGTCGGGATCGAAGCGCCACGTCCGATCGCCGTTGCGGTCGAAGGCCTGCAGGCCCCAGCCCGCGCCGCCGATGCCGCCGAACTCCATCATGTAGAAGGGCCCGTCGCCGTAGCGGTTCGCGAGTTGCCCCTGGCCGACGTCGTTCCCACCCGCCGTCGGCGTGGAGAACGCGGGCGAGCCGTCGTCGATGTCGAAGCCGTGGTTGCGTCCGTCGCCG
>JBQLZI010000177.1:0-5923 GCA_052168195.1 Phycisphaerales bacterium | reverse complement strand
CTCGTCATCGGCGTGGCCGTCGACGGGGGCTCGAGCGTTGCGGTGTTACCCGCCTCACCCGGGCCGCCGAGCCCGCCCGCGTTGTACGCCGTGCGCAGCCGCTGCGCGAGCGCCGCGCCGGACGCCTGTGCCGCCTCTTCCTGACCGGCGCGCATCGCGACCCGCGGCGAGGTAGGCGAATCGCTCCTGCGCTCGGACCGTCCGTGCCTTGGGGTGAGATTCGACGCCGCCGTCGCGGTGATCTCGACGACCGGCTTCGAGAGCCAGCCGAGCAGACCGCCCGCGCGGGTGTGGCGTGTGTGCAGGATGACGGCGTCCGCGCCGAGATCGCGCTTGATCTCTACGAGCGCGTCCCCGACCGTTCGGGCGCGGTATGTCCGGAGGGACACGTCGGCCATCCGTGGCTCCTTCCATCCCCGCGTCGCCCTCGACCGCCGAAGGACCTCGCGAGCGGGAGGTCTCCGACCGTCCCGGGCGGCGAACCCGCCGCCGATGCCTGTCTTCCTGGTCGCCAGTGTATCGACAAACCACCGGCGTGTGCATCATCACGCGGCCGTGTGCTGACGATTCCGCGCGTCGCCGCCCGCTACCTGCTCCGGGGGCGGGCCGACGAGCCCCATCGACTCGACCTCGATCTCCGGGACGATTTCGTTATACCCAAGCACCACCACGTTGGGCAGGTGGGGTTGGACGATCTGCCTGACCACCGCACGGACCTGGGGCGACGCGATCACCACCGGGCTGTGCCCGCCGTTGACCACCGGGGTGAGGGCGTCCATCACCGAGCGAGCGATGGCGTTCGCCGTGCGCGCCGGCATGTTGATGCTCGTGGCGCCGCCCGAACGGTCGACGTGCGCGTTGACCAGGTCCTCCAGCGCCGGGTCGAGCGTGACGCAGACCAGTTTGGGCTTCTCTCCCGGCTGGGCAGCGCCCGGCGCGATGTGCTGCTGGCAGATGATCCGGCGCAGCCCGTGCCGCACGTACTCGACGAGGACATCGGTGTCCTTGGTCTTCGTGCCCCAGTCGCCGAGGGTCTCGAGGACCGTCTCCATGTCGCGGATCGGGACGCGCTCGCGCAGCAGCGCCTGGAGGATCGTCTGGAGGTCCCCCACTTTCACGATCGACGGCACGACCTCCTCGACGAGTTTCGGGGACTTCTCCTTGAGTTGAGTCAGCAGGTTGTTGACCTCTTCGCGCGTGAGCAGTTCGTCCGCGTGGTTCTTGACGATCTCGGTCAGGTGCGTGGAAAGCACGCTGGTCGCGTCGACGACCGTGTAATTGAGCGTCTCGGCCCGGGCCTTCATCTGCGGGTCGATCCACCACGCGTCGAGGCCGAACGCCGGCTCCTTCGTCGATGCCCCCTCGATGCGCCCGCTCGTCAGACCCGAATCGATCGCGAGCAGGCGGTTGGGCTCGGTGCGGCCCTCGGCGATGACCGCGCCGCGGATCTTCACGCGGTACGAGTTGCCGTCGAGCGACATGTTGTCGCGGATGCGCACCGGCGGCATGACCAGCCCCATCTCGATCGCCAGTTGGCGGCGCGTCGCGGCGATGCGTTCGAGCAGGTCGCCCCCCTGCTTGGCGTCGACCAGCGGCACGAGCCCGTAGCCGACCTCGAGCTCCATCGCGTCGACCTTGAGCAGCGACTCGACGCTTGTTGGCTCCGCGGCGGCCGGCGCCTCCGCCTGGCGCTGCTCGGCCAGAACCCGCTCGGCCTGGGCCCGGCTGCCCCTGCGCATCGTCAAGCCGATCGCGGTCAGCGAGCCCGACGCCGCCAGCAGCGGGATCGCGGGCAGCGGCGTCAACGCGAGTGCGCCGAGGAACCCCGCGGTGATGAACAGCGCCGTGGGGCGCGCGATCACCTGCTGCACGATGTCGTCGCCCAGCGAAGACTTCGTCGAGCCCGAACGGGTCACGAGCAGGCCCGCGGCGATCGAGATGATCAGCGCGGGCAACTGGGACGAGAGCCCGTCGCCGATCGTGAGTTTGGTGAAGACTTCCGCCGCGCTGGCCGCGGGCCAGCCGTTGACGAACACGCCGATCGCGAACCCGCCCGCGATGTTGATGAGCGTGATGATGATGCCCGCGATGGCGTCGCCGCGGACGAACTTGCCGGCGCCGTCCATGGCGCCGAAGAAGTCGGCCTCCTGGCCCAGACGCTCGCGGCGATACTTGGCCTGCTTCTCGTCGATCAGCCCCGCGTTGAGGTCCGCGTCGATCGCCAGTTGCTTGCCGGGCATCGCGTCGAGCGTGAAGCGGGCGGCGACCTCGCCGATGCGCGTGGCGCCCTTCGTGATGACGACGAACTGCACGATCACGATGATCACGAAGAGGATGATCCCCACCACCAGCGACGATCCGGCCACGAAGTCCCCGAACGCCTGCACCACCTTGCCCGCGACGTTCGTCGCGCCCTCCGCGGTCGTCGCGTCGGCGGAGAGGATCAGGCGCGTCGTGGCGATGTTGAGCGTGAGCCGGAAGAGCGTCACGAACAGCAGCAGCGAGGGGAACACCGAGAGTTGCAGCGGCTCCTCGACGTAGATGACCGTCAGGAGCACCACCGCCGCGATGGTGATGTTGAGGGACAGCAGGATGTCCATCACGAACGGCGGCAGCGGGACGACGATGACGCCGACCATCGCCACCATCGCGATCGGGACGATCAGCGACTTGTAGCGCACGAGCGCATTGATCCACGCCGGCTGGTTGGCCGCGGCGATCAGCGATCCCGTGCCTGGCGACGCGGCGCTCACGACGCGAGTCTCCCTTCAAGCCGGTACACGTACGCGAGGAGTTCCGCGACCGCTTCGTAGAGGTCGAAGGGGATCTCGTCGCCCACTTCGCACTTGTTGTAGAGGGCGCGGGCGAGGGGCGGGCGCTCGACGATCGGCACCCCGTTGGCCGCGGCGATGTAGCGGATCTGCATGGCCATGAAATCCGCGCCCTTCGCGACGACGCGCGGGGCGTGCATCTTGCCGTGGTCGTACTTGAGCGCGACGGCGTAGTGGGTCGGGTTCGTGACCACGACGTCGGCCTCGGGGACCGACTTGCGCACCTGCTGGTTGAGGATGTCGCGTCCGAACTGCATCTGGCGGCGCTTCATGTACGGGTCGCCGTCCATGTTCTTGCGCTCGTCCTTGACCTCCTGCTTGGTCATCTTGAGGTCTTCCTTGTGCTGCCATTTCTGGTAGAGGAAGTCGATGACCCCGAGGATCAGGAGCAACAGCAGGCACCACAGCGCGAGTTCGAGCACCAGCCGCCCGACGACCGCCGCGCCCCCCGGGAGGTGCAGCAGCGGGAGCGTCGCCACCTTGTGGATGTTCGCGCGGACGAACAGGATCGCGACCGACGAGACCATCCCGAGTTTGAGGACGTTGACGACGCCTTTCACGAGGTTGCGCTTCGAGAAGAGTTTGCCGAGCCCCTTGATGATGTCGAACTGCTTGAACTTGGGCTGGAGCGCCTTGCCCGAGAGCAGCCATCCGACCTGCGTGAAGTGCACGATGTAGGCGATCACGAACGCGATCGCGAGGGCGGGCCACGCCGTGCGCACGACGGCGACGAGGATCTCCCGCACGGCGTCCGCGCCGCCGCCCACGCCGTGCAAGGCGTCGTTGAGTTTGATCTCCCCGCCCAGCGTCGCGCGGAGCATGCCCACGGCGTGCTCGAGGAATGAGGCGCCGATCGCCACGAGCATGACCACGACCGCGAGCAGCAGCATCGCCGACGAGAGGTCCGTGCTCTTGGCGATCTGCCCCTTGTCGCGGGCTTCGCTGAGGCGCTTGGGCGTTGGGGCTTCCGTGCGTTCGCCGAGGTCTTCAGCCATCGAAGCCCCCTCGTGACGAAGGCACAACGAACGGATCGGCGAGCGGCGGCACGCTGTCGCCCGCGCCCCCGCCCCCCGGGGGGCCGAGCGTCGAGACCCAGCCCAGCGCACGGTCGGTCGCCGTGCGCACGTCCGCGGCGATCGTCTCGCTCAGGAACGACAGCGACATGTACACGACCGAGACCCCCGCGAGGATGCGGATGGGGAACCCGAACGACAGGATATTGAGTTGCGGGACGGTCTTCATGATGAAGCCGACCGCGACCGTCTCGAGGAACAGCACGCACAGTACGGGCATGGCGACGCGGATCGCGAGTTCGAAGCCCGAGTGCACGACCCCGACCATCAGGTCAAGCGGCGTCTGGCTGAGCAGCATCCCGCCGATCGCGACGCGGTCGAACGAGGCAACCACCGAGAACACGAGGATGTCGAACCCGCCGAGCGACAGGAACATCCCGATCGCGACGTAGAACAGGATCTGCCCGATGATGTCGCCCTCGGTGTCGATCGCGGGATTGTAAAAGTTCGCGAGCCCCAGGCCCATCTGCTGGCCCATGATCAGGCCGCCCATCTGCACGGCCATCATGGGCATGCTGGCGATCATGCCCACGGTGAACCCGATGAGGATCTCGGTGGCGCAGATCGGCGCGAGCGCGATGAGGTCGAACCGGAAGGGCACGTTGGCTTCGAGGTTGATCGTCGGGTAGACGACGATCGTGAGCGCCAGCGCGAGGAGGATCTTGATGCGCGTCGGGATCGTCCCCCCGCCCAGACCCGGCGACACGATGAACAGCCCAAGCATGCGGAACATCGCCGCGAGGAACACGGGGACATGCTGCAGGATGGGCTCGAGCGAGAGCATGCGTGGCGGTCAACCGAGGGTGAACATGTCGATCGCGAAGTCCGCGAGCCGCTGCACGACCCAGTGCATCAGCAGGATCGCGACGAGGATCATCGAGAAGATCTTGGGGACAAAGACGAGCGTCTGTTCCTGGATCTGCGTCACCGACTGCACGATGCTGATAAGCAGGCCGATCGCCACGCCCGCGGCGAGGATCGGCCCGCTGATCTTGATGACGATGATCAGCGCGGTGCGCACGATGTCGATGATCGACTGGTCGAGGTGCACTATCCGCCTCCCATCATGCCGACCGCTCCGGCGGCGACGTTCGACAGCCGCTCGATCTGGCCCGGCTGGACGAAACTCGTCATGAGCGACCCGACGATCAGGTTCCACCCGTCGACGAGCACGAACAGCAACAACTTGAAGGGCAACGAGATGAGCACCGGCGGCAGCATCATCATGCTCATCGAGATCAGCAGACTGCTGATGACCATGTCGATCACGAGGAACGGCAGGTACACCCGGAAGCCCATGGTGAACGCGACCTTGAGTTCGCTCAGCATGAACGCGGGCACGAGCGTGACGGTGTCGACGTCGGCGCGGGTGAGTTTCTCCGGCTCGGAGGTGTCGACGCCGCGGTAGTTGAGCATCATGAAGACGCTCGACATGTTCCCGCTGGCCTCGATCTGATCGAACATGAAATCGCGCAGCGGCTGCTTGGCGCGGTTCCACATGTCGAGTTGGTTGGTGATCTCGCCGCGCTGGTAGGGCGCGATCGCGTCGTCGTAGACGCGTTCGAAGGTCGGGGCCATCACGAAGAAGGTCATGAACAGGGCGAGGCCCGTGATGACCTGGCTCGGCGGGAGCCCCTGCGCGCCCAGGGCCTGCTTGAGCAGGCCGAGCACCACGATGATGCGCACGAAACAGGTGCACATCACCATGATCGCCGGCGCGAGCGTGAGCACCGTCAGCAGCAGGATGATGTTGAGCGTGGTCGAGAGCCCGCCCTGCGCCTGGGGCATCACGCCGTCGCCGGCGGGGATCGCGGCGCCCTGCTGGGCGCCGGCCATCACCGAGAGCAGATCCCCCGCGCTGTCGAGCACGCCGACGGGAGTCAGGGGCTGAGCGCTGCTCGCGCGCAGGCCGGAATCGAGCGTCGATTCAATGCGATCACGGGCGAACTGGTCGGGCGTGGGCGGGCCCATCTGGGCGCTCGCCGTGGAGCCCGACATCGCGGCGACCACCGCGACGAG
>JBQLZI010000176.1:0-5941 GCA_052168195.1 Phycisphaerales bacterium | reverse complement strand
CATGTTCGGCGATCCATCCTGGCGAGTCGCACGCTTCATGTGCTCGTTCGACACAACCACCGAAGACGTCGAATCCCTCCTCGCCGCCTTCGCGAAAGCCCCGCGGTAACCATGCTCATCCTCTTCGACATCGACGCGACCCTCCTCCTCACGCGCCGCGCGGGCGTCGACGCCATCCACACCGTCGGACGCGAACTCTTCGGCGACCACTTCTCCATCGACGGCGTCTCCTTCGCCGGCTCCCTCCACCCCCTCATCCTCGACGACCTCACCACCCGCCACGGCGGCTCGCCCACGCCCGACGCGCTCCACGACTACCGCACGCGCTACGCCCGCGAACTCGAGAAACGGATCACGAGCGACCCCACGCGCGTCCACGCCCTGCCCGGCGTGCACGACATCGTGCGTGAACTCCACGCCGTCGCGCAGCGCGACGACGTCACGCTCGGCCTGCTGACCGGCAACTTCCCCGAGACCGGCGCGATGAAGGTCGCCGCCGCCGGCATCGACCCGTCCATCTTCGAGGTCTGCGTCTGGGGCGACGACTCGCCCCACCACCCGCCGCTGCGCGAGCACCTCCCGCCCGTCGCGTTCGACCGCTACCGCTCGCTCCGCTCCGTCGCGCTCGCGCCCGAGCGCGTCACCATCATCGGCGACACGCCCCACGACGTGCGCTGCGCGCTCGTCAACGGCTGCCGCGCCCTCGGCGTCGGCACCGGGCACTTCACCCGCGATCAACTCCTCGGCGTCGGCGCGCACCACGCCGTCGACGACATGGCCGACGCCGACTCCGTGCTCCGCTGGCTGCTCGACGGCGCCCTCACCCGCTGATCTTCTGCATCGCCGCCTGCAGGTCGCTCCACACCTTCTTGCGGTTCTCCGGCGTGTACGCGCGCAGCAGATACGCCGGGTGGAACGTCGGCATCAGCGGGATGCGCATGTCCCCGTCCGCATACTCCCACCACGTCCCGCGCATCGATCCCATCGAGTCGCGATTCTCCAGCATGTAGTTCGCCGCCGGCTTGCCCAGCGTCACGATCACCTTCGGCCGCACGATCCGGATCTGCTCCTTCAGCCACACCCCGCAGCGCTGCGCCTCGTCGGGCGTCGGCGTCGCGTTGTTCGGCGGGCGCGCCTTCAGGATGTTCGCGATGTACACGTCCTCGCGCTCCAGCCCCATCGCGCGGATCATGTCGTTGAGTTTCTCCCCCGCGCGCCCCACGAACGGCACGCCCGTCCGGTCCTCCTCCGCGCCGGGCGCCTCCCCGATGAACATCAGCTCCGCGTCGGGATCACCGTCGCCGAACACCGTCTGCGTGAACGGCGGCGCGCTCGTGCAGTGCGCGCACTCCGCGTCGTGACGCCGCTTCAACTCCTCCAGCGCGGCGCGTTTGTCCATCGGCGCGTCCTTCCCTGCCATCGTCTCCCTTTCCCCAGCGGGCGCCGGAGATTTCACCTCCACCTCGCCGACGGCCCGCGACGACACCGGCAAGAAGTCCACACCCAGCAACGCCGACGTCCGCGCGTGCTGCGCGAGCGCCCGGCCCAGCGTCTCCGATCGTCTGCTCATGCGCCCAGTCTACGAAAACGACAGCCGCCCCTCGACCACATCGAAGGGCGGCGGACGGAATATCTGCGTATGCCGAGGGCCGAACCGACTTACTGGAGCGTGTCGAACGCCGCGCCGCTGTCGAACGACTCGTCCTCGTCGTGCTCCACACGCACGGAGCGCGTGTTGTTGAACGCCTCCGCGTGGCCGAGAGCCCGCGCGATCAACTGCCCGCGGCTGCTCGCGTTCAGTTTGCGGTGCAGGCTCTTCACGTGGTCGTGCACGGTGTGCGGGCTGCGGCCGAGGTCGTCCGCGATCACACGCACCGAAAGGCCCAGCGTCAGTTTGTCCAGGATCTCCTGCTCGCGCGAGGTCAGCATCCGCGCCGGCATGATCGGGTCGGCCCCGAACGCCATGTTCGCGCGACGCATGATCGGACGCATCGCCGCGTCCACGCTCAGCCGCAAAATGCTCGGGTACCACGCCGCCGAGTTGCCCACGCTCCCGATCTCGACCGTCAGCAGGCGGTGCTCGTCCTCGGGGCTGTACCGAGCGGCGCCGATCACCACCCCCGACGCGCCCGCGTCGCGCCACTGCTTGGCCGCCTTCGACCGCGCAAAGTCCTCGTCACTGAGCGACTCGCACGCCACGGTCTGCACCCGCGCGTTCCAGTCGCTCGGCTCGCCCGCGCCCCAGTCGAACGCCGCCGTGTCGCGATAGCGAGGGCTCAGCGCGCGCACGATGTCGGGCGTCGCCCGCGCGCCCGCGATCCCGTACG
Source organism: Phycisphaerales bacterium (assembly GCA_052168195.1). GTDB lineage: Bacteria > Planctomycetota > Phycisphaerae > Phycisphaerales > UBA1924 > JAHBXC01. The sequence goes on along the minus strand of JBQLZI010000176.1, from coordinate 3,614 downwards.
CCTCGACCGACATCGCCTCCCCGTTGATCGAGCCGATCGACACCACCACCGGACCGGGCGCCAGCAGCGCGAGCGCCGCCGCGGCGCGATCGCACCAGTCCTGCGTCGCGATCCCCGGCAGGTCGCACAGCCGCTCGGTCGCGAGAACAAGGGCGTGCGTCGCCGAGGATGCCGCGTTCGTGTCGTTGCTCATGTCTGTTGCTCCGGCCCGCCGGGAATCCGACGGCATCAATCCTGAATGAACGCCGCATCATCCGACTCGACCATGACGGGTCGAGCGCGGAATTCAGCCACCCTGCCCACACAAGGCCCCTTCTAGCGGGGAGCGTACCTCAAAAAGATACCGTAAGGAACCCGGGGTTTCCACTTGTTGAAACACTCATTGCGGGGGATAGTCCATAACCCGTTGCCCGAGAAGAACCTCGGCCCGGTGGCTGCGTTCAGCCGCCACCGTAAACCCCGGCTCCAGCCCCTGCCGCGCCCGGGCCCGGTCCGAGAACTCGTTGCCATACAGCACGCTCGTCGTGTCGATCCGGCGGCTCGGCCGGTGCTCGCGCCGCTCCACCACCTCGAAGCGCAGCGCGATCGTCCCCTCCGCCGTCCGCACATCCGTCGTCGGCCTGCCCGGGGTGAACACCGCCCGCGCCTCCACCGTCGTCGCGTGCCAGTCCCCGAAGCCCGCCAGCCCCGCCTCGCGCAGCAGCCCCGACTTCCACGCCGCGATCCCCGGCAGCGGCTCGGTTGAGATCACCCCCGCCGCCGCGTCCACGCGGTCCAGCGTGAACCCCGCCTCGCGCAGCGCGTCGCGCGCCCGCTCGAACGTCGCGGCGTACGCGCCCGCCGTCACCTCGATCACCGGCGCATCCACGAACTCCACACGCTCGTCGATCGACGCCGACGGCCCGCGCGAACCCACGCACCCCCCGAACGCCGCGCACACCGCGAGGCACACCGCGGGGCACACCGACACCGAATTCCAGCGCCTGAACCGCATCCCGCCAGTCTACCGCGCCGCCTTCCCCGTGTTTTTCTTGCCCCCACCCCGTCCGGGAAGTACGTTGTATCCAACGTGCGGCCCCGCGCCGCGCGCACAAGGGGGTTCCCATGACGACCGTTTCGCTCCGTCCCGCCGCGCTCCTCGTCGCGTTCGTCGGCCTCTCCGCCGCCCACGCCCAGCCCGATCGCGCCGGCGCCCTCACCGATCTCCGCGTCCAGCGCTCCGCCGAAGCGCCGCCCGCCGGGGCCGCGGGGGCCGCGCCCCGCGACAACCAGCAGTACCCCTTCGGCACGCTGGTCTCCGTCCGGGACGAACTCGAGAACTTCCCCGTCGATGTCTCGCTCGGCGGCACGGGCGTGAACGCCGCGCCCACCTCCTTCACCGGCCCGCCCGGATTCCAGTGGCCCTTCAACAACCTCCGCGGCCAGTCGAGCGTCAATTTCGTTCGGCTCGTCGACCTCTCGACCCAGCCCGTCGGCGGGCCCAACGGCGTCGTGAACTCGAGCAAGGCCGTCCGCATCTTCACGGCCACTGCGCAGGCCGCAGGCGGCTTCTTCACCGGCGCCAACCTCCGCTTCGGCGGCGGCGCTCCGGGCGATACAACGCTCCCGCTCGAGCCGATCCCCGGGCACAACGCGCGAATCAGCGCCGAGCACTACCTCAGCAGCATCGACTCGCTGTACACCTTTGAACCGATCGCGACCTTCACGGGCTTCATCACCGGGCGCCTGTTGTGGGGCGGAACCTGCGTCGAAGTTGGGCCCGGCGACTGCACGGACATCGGGCTGCCCATCGGCCCCATCCTCCATTTCCACACCATCAACCCGTTCACATCCTTTGGCATCTTTTCACCAACGTACTACTGCGAGGATGGGCTGGGCTTTCCCATCCCCGATTGTGTGCCGCATCCCGGCTTCGACATCGGCGATCCCGTCCCGCCCCCCACGCAGAACTGGTTCCGCCTCATCGCCGAGACCACCGCCGACGGACGCCTCCGTTACTCCCTCGATCTCCTCGACGGCACGCAGGAAGCGGCGTTCTTCGAAGCGCCTGTTCTGAGCACAATGCTGATCGACCGCGTCGGCTGGAACGCCTCGTTCGAAGCCCAGGGCGAGTTCATGCTCGTTGACAACATCGAGGCCTCCGGCGCGCTGTTTCAACTCCCCAAGCCCCCGCCGCTGCTCTGCCCGTATAGCGACGACGTCGAATGGCTGAACACCGGACCGGTGATCGTCCAGACAAACCGCTGGTTCGCCGCGCTCTCCTCGGCGTTGACCGTCATCGAGAACAAGGGCAATCGATTCCTTCGCCAGATCAACAGCGTCCGCCCCGACAACCAGTTCCGCGAGGAGTTCAACACCACCCTCCCCAACGCCTACGCGCTGCCGGGCGACCCGTGGACGCTGTGTTTCGACGCCGCCACCACGCTGAACGGCTCGGGCAACGCCACCGCCCGCGCGTTCTCCATCGACGCCGAGACCAACAACTTCATCTTCGGCGGCGTCACCGCCCGCGTTTTCTTGGGCAGAACTATCCCCATCACCGGTTTCGCCGACTCCACCATCTACGTCCAGATCAACCCCGAGTACAACCCCATCGACGACATTGATTCACCCAACCCGCTTCAGCAGAACATCCCCGTCGTCGGCGTCGACATCGTCTCCACCGGCGTGCAGTGGCCCGCCGACGGCCAGTTCCGCACCCTCTGCGTGACCGTCGCCAACGACAACGACATGACCCTCTCTCTCGACGGGGTTGTGATCTACACGGGCGCCGCGCTCAGCAACGCCGCCGCCGAACTCTCCTTCGAATCCGAGAACACCATCCTCGGCGAGGGCGCGCGCCTCGACATCGACAACGTCGCCTACGACTGCGACCCGTTCCCCGTCGTCACGCTGCCCGACCTCGCCGCGCCCTACATCGACGACTTCGCCTGGGGCGTCGACAACGTCCCGCCGCAGCGCCACATCGACGATCCCGCCGACAGCCCCGTGCAGAGCACGCGCTACACCAACGCCCCCGGGGTGGTCGCGTTCGAGAACGCCGTCGCGATGCGCAACGTTTTCCGCGACACGACGCAGATCGCCCCGCCCAACATCAACCAGCAGGACGCGTTCGTCTTCACCCACTTCACCACGCGCACGCCGTCGATCGTCGTGGACGCCCAGGCCGGCTGGCGCGTCGAGATGACGCTCACCCTGTCCGACTTCCTCACCTCGCGCGGCTTCGCGCCCGCGCAACTCGCCGATGTCGGCGGCGTCTTCGAACTCAACGGCTACCTCTGGATCTCCGCCGTCAACCAGCGTGTCTACCTCTTCGCGCACCCCGAGAACGCGTCGCCCGACGACGACCTGCTCAATATCGACACCGGCTTCACGCTCGCCGCGCTGGGCGTTGCGCCGGGCGCCCCCTTCACCGCCGCCGCGGAGTACAACCGCGCGACCGGCATGATCGACTGGTCGATCAACTCGATCGCGCTCGGCTCGACCCTTCCCATCATTGGGACCGACGATCTCGGCAATCCGCGCGTCCACCGCAACCTCGACCGCGTGTTCGTGTTCGGCGGCGACGACGACGCCGCGCCCGCCACGCAGCCGCTTTCCACGCTCTCGCTCCA
>JBQLZI010000175.1:0-5955 GCA_052168195.1 Phycisphaerales bacterium | reverse complement strand
AGCTCGAGGATGGTGTTGAAGTCGCCGGTGACCGTGACGCTGTCGAGGGTGCGCGGAGCGCTGAGCGACGCGAGGAAGTCGAGCAGGGTCTCGGAGGTGGTGTCCGAGGGGCCGCGCAGGATGCGGAAGTCCTCGGCGTCGAGGCCGCCCGCGTCGGTGTCGAACGGAGCGATCGTGCCGTCGCCGTCGGTGACGAGCGGCTCGGTGGACACGATGCGGATGATCTCGTTCGCGGGATCGAGCGCCGCGTCGGTAGGCGCGACGCGGGTGGGATCGGTGCGGACGCAGAAGAACTCGGTGGGAACGTCGGTCGCGCCGTCGCTGAGAACGAGGATGCCGAGCTGGAACGTCACGGCCGAGCCGATGTTGCCGTCGGGGGCGCCGGCGGCGCCGGGGTCGATGGCGAGGAAGTCGGACGCCGCGACAACGAGGCTGCCGAGGTTGGTGACGCCGTCGGCGATGTCGCCGTTGACGTAGGTGTTGTCGACGTCGGAGCCCTGGGTGAAGCCGTCGTCGTCGAGGAAGATCTGGACGTAGTCGGTGCCCGCGGTGCCGCTGGCGATGAACGAGTCGAGTTCGCCGATGGTGTTGATGCCGGTGGCGTCGGCCTCGTTCAGGAAGAGGAAGTACGAGTCCGTGATCGTCGGGACGATGTTGGTGTCGGCCTGGATGATCAGGAAGGGCGGGGTGCCGTTGTTCACGTCGAACACGGCGAGCACGGCGCGGCTGCGGTTGCGCACGCCGGTGCCGGTCGGGTCGGCGGCGTCCTGCACGAGCAGGGTGTTGTTGTTCAGGTCGGCGATCGGCAGGTTGTTGCCGATGGTCGGGTCGACGATCTCGCGGGGCGCGAGGATGAAGGCAACCGCCTCATTGTTCGCGCTGGGGATCGAGTCGGCCGACGGGCCGCCGTTCAGGACGCTGAGCGGCGTGTCGGCGCCGAAGGCCGCGCCGGCCGCGAGGAACAGGGCCGCGGCGGACAGGCCCGCGGTTGTTCCGAAGTTACGGAATCGGGTGTTCATGAGACGCCTCATTCGGTGGTTTCCTTTCTTCTCCGAAACGAAAGGATCACGCTACTCACTATGGATCCAGTGCTCGGGGCGGGTTTCCTTCCGCCAGTTGCACACACGTGTCGCGTTTCGTTCGACCGCCGGAGCGCACGCGTTACACACGCGAGGCCGTTCGGTCTGGGTGTCACTGCCGCGGGGTGCTCTTCTCTTGACTCCTCATTCCCGGAGGCCGCGGCGGCTCCGGCGGTGCGTACGTCTATCTGCCTCTCACCCCTGACCACCCTCCCTGCACGACGACGACGACACCACTCGGGCGACGCCGACCGTCGGTCGGGCGATGGAACAGATCGGGGCCCCTCCGGGCAGAGGGGGAGGACTATCGGCCCTTCCATCGTCGTAAGCAAGGAAGTGCCTACAAACTTCCGGCCATTCTCGCCAGCCCGATCCGGCTGTCATCATCGGTGTCGATGATTTTTGCCCTCGCGAGCCCGGGCCTGGCGATCCGATCACCCGAGTCGGGGGATTCACCCCCCATGCTCTCGTGATCGAAGTGGTTCGTGTGGAGCGGTTTGGCTTCCGCGATCCGGTGCGAGCCCCCGCTTCCCAGCCCCGGCTCCGCCGCCCGGCCGATGCGCCCGGTTCGGTACGCCTCGAGCAGGCGGCCGACCATGAGCCGGACCACGTCGCCCTTGCTCTTGGTGCCGAGTTTCTGGTTGATCCGCATCAGGTGCGTGCGGAGCGTGGGCAGCGCGATGTACAGGCGTTCGGCCACGGCCTCGTTCGAGCCGCCGTCGCAGATCGCCAGCGCGACCTCGCGCTCCCGATCGGTGAGGGCGTCGAGTTCGCCGCTCAGGGCGGATCGCTCTTCCGGTGTGAGCCGCAAAGACCAGCACTCACCCGCGTCTCGGGAGGACGATCCTCTCCGGGTTGCGGGGCGCGAGCCACGTGCGGCCTCCTGCGCACCGGAACCTTCCGCTCCGGTCGGGGCGCGTCGTACTGCTCGGGTCATGTGAGACTTCTCTCCCCTGTCGCGTGCGGCCCTTGCCTGCCGCCTGTGTGAACGTACGACGCTCCATACTCGCGTGCAACCCAAGCGGGTCCAGAATCGCGCAGAATCAGCGTCATCGATGAGGAATCTACCGCGCCGCGGCCCGTGCGGGCAACGCGCCCGCCGTCATTCCGCGGCGAACGGACGCAAACCACGATCACGCCCGGACTTCCGGGCGACCGGATTCCGGCCAGTCGAGGTGGAAAAACGACCCGCGCGGCTCGTCGACGCGCTCGTAGGTGTGCGCGCCGAAGTAGTCGCGCTGCGCCTGGAGCAGACTCGCCGGCAGACGCTTCGCGCGGAACGCGTCGAAATACGCCAGCGCCGAACTCAGCGTGGGCGTGGGCACGCCCATCGTCGCCGCCCGGGCCACCGTCCGCCGCCAGCCCGCCTGGGCCTTCGAGACAGCGCCCCCGATCTCCGGGTCGAGCAGCAGGTTGGGCAGTTCCCCGTCGCGCTCGTACGCCGCCATGATCCGGCTCAGCAGCCGCGCACGGATGATGCACCCCCCGCGCCAGATCCGCGCGATCCGCTCCATCGGGGGCTTCCACCCCTGCGCCTTCGCGGCGGCGTCGATCAGCGCGAACCCCTGCGCGTACGCCACGATCTTCGCGCACAACAGCGCGTCCCGTGTGTCCTCGATGAGGTGTTCCCGCGTCGCGTGCTCCATCGCCTCGGGCGTCGGGCCCTCGATCCGCCCGCTCGCCTGCACGCGCTCTTCGACCAGCGCGCTGATGTTCCGCGCGAACACCGCCTCCGCGATGGTCGGCGCGCACGCGCCCAGGTCCAGCGCCGAGATCGCCGTCCACTTGCCCGTGCCCTTCTGGCCCGCCGCGTCCAGCACCGCGTCCACGAACGCGCGGTCCCCGTCGCGCGGGTCGCGCTGCGCCAGGATGTCCGCCGTGATCTCGATCAGGTAACTCTCGAGTTCCCCGCGGTTCCACTCGCCGAACACGCCCGACAGATCTCGCGGCGACATCTCCCCGCCGCGCCGCAGCAGGTCGTACGCCTCGCAGATCGTCTGCATGTCCGCGTACTCGATCCCGTTGTGCACCAGCTTCACGTAGTGCCCCGCCCCGCCCGGCCCGATGTGCGCCGCGCACGGCGTGCCGCCCTTCACCGGCTTGCCCGGCGCCGCCCCGGGGATCTCGCGCCCGTCCTCGTCGACCTTCGCCGCGATCGCCTCCCAGATCGGACGGATCGCGTCCCACGCCTGCTCGTCGCCGCCGGCCATCAGACTCGGGCCGAACCGCGCGCCCAGTTCGCCGCCCGACACCCCGCTGCCCACGAAAAGCAGCCCCTTCGCGCGCAACTCACGCTCGCGCCGATTGGTGTCGTCCCAGTGCGCGTTCCCCCCGTCGACGATGACATCCCCCGGCTCGAGGAAGTCCTTCACCTGATCGATCGTCCAGTCGGTCGCCTCGCCCGCCTTCACGAGCATCGTCACGATCCGCGGCCGCTTCAGGATCTTCACGAACCCGCGCACGTCCTCCGCCGCGGTCACCCCGCCAGGGGTCCAGCGGCCCTCGCGCTCGAAGTCCGCCGCCTTCGAGTGCGTGCGGTTCCACGCCGCGACCCGGAACCCGTGATCCGCCATGTTGAGCGCCAGGTTCTTGCCCATCACGGCAAGGCCCATCATGCCCACGTCGCACATCGCCGAGTCGCCCTGTCGCGCCATGCTCGCTCCGTTCGTCGCTCCCGAGGAACTCTCGCCGCGCGTCGGGAAGACCGCGCAGAACGCACGCTATCATCGCGAACCCCGGCGAGCGAGCCCCTATCCGCGCACCGCCAGCAAACGGCGCACGCGGCCCGGCGCTCCGGCTCGCCACCCACGGGGCGGTAGCTCAATTGGGAGAGCACTAGCTTTGCAAGCTAGGGGTTGCCGGTTCGATCCCGGTCCGCTCCATTCTTCTTCGGCCCCCTCCAATGCAACGGGAGGGGTGAGGGGGTTCCGCTCGTCCCAGCCCAGCACGGATGCGAGCACTTGGAAGACCTCTTTCTCGCGCATCAAGGGTCGCGGCGTGCCCGCAACCCTTCCGCGTCCGCGGCCGGTGAACCGCATCAATGTATTACACTGCGATCGGATCAGCGATTGTCCCTCATCGAACAGGCCCGTGTGGGAGGCGCCCATGCACATCACCCGCGTATGTCTCCTCACCGCCGCGCTGCTGACGGGCCTGGGCCCGCACGCGTGGGCTCAATCAACGAACCGCTCGGAGCCGTCGACCGCGGTTCTTGTGGATCGTCTTCTCGCGAGCGATTCTGACGAAACCTGGAATGACGCACTCGGTGCGCTGCAGGAGATCGACCGTCAGAAGGTGTTGAAAGAACTGACGCAGAGGCTGAGATCCGGAAACGCGTCGCCAAATATCGCGAAAGCGATGGGAACGTTCGGGGACCCTGAACAGGCCTCGACGCTGATTCGGCTGCTTCGCCACACCGATCAGCGTGTCGGCCTTGCCGCTGTGGAAGCGCTCGGCGAATTAGGCGACCCGTCCGCGGTGAGACCCCTTGTGGCATTGATCGTGAACAACCCCGGAATGGACAAAGCGGTGGACGCATTCGCGGCCGGGGCATTCGACGGACCGTACCGAGAGGACTGGCTCGACGCGGTTGTGGCGGCGCTCGTGAAGATCGACGACAGCCGCACAGTTCCTTTGCTGATCGTCGCGTTCAACAATCCGGATCGAACAATGGTGGTACGTCGCGAGATCGCCCATGCACTCGGCGAGTTCAACGATGAACAGGCGATCGATGCTCTGGTCCGGGCGATGCGTATCGATAAAGACGAGTACGTTCGATCAACAGCGGCGACATCGCTCGAGTCCCTCAGCAAGTCGCATCCAAGAGCCTGGAAGGCCCTCCTGGCGATGCAGGCGGGAATCCTGAGGGTGCCGCCCAGCGACACGCCCACACTTCATCTCACCGACGGAACGACAGAATGGAACACTGTCGTCCATGACGCCTTCGGCTGCACACACAACTCGGTGCGCAGGAACGATCGTCACCCGGCAGCCAGCGGTCGGCTCGAAGCCCGGCACGCCGCCTCGGGATCGCTCCAACGCCTTGCAAACGCGGATCGCGTTGTGATCGGAATTCACTCCGAAGTCTTCCCGGTGGAATTTGCCATCGCGCATTCGCGCGCAGTCCGCGAGGGTTTCGGCCGTCTCGCCGCGCGGCATCCGGACACCGCGTTTCTGCTCCTGATCGCCTCAAAACCGGACAGCGCGGGCATAGCCAAATTTGTCCACGGCTCGGAAACCACCGCGCGACGGATGATTGACGACGAAGACTTCCGGTCGCTTTGGCAGAAAGCATTGACGATGGAGAAGGCCTGGGTCGCCAACATCGCGACTCTCCCGGACGACTTCGACGCCACCGGCGTCATCGTCGCCGCCTTCCAAGATCCGAATTGGCCCATGGGGGCAACTCGTGACTTCGCCACAGATAAGCAGCACGGTGTACCCCGGTTCTTTATTGCGGATTCCGAAGGGCATATCCTGCGCGTTATGGATAATCCGGGACCGAAGGGGTTGCTGGATGTTGCCAACGCCCTGAGTGAAACCAACGACGGTCCCGGCTGAGGTTGCCAGGGGGCTCCTGCCGATACCATCCCGTCGGGCCGAAGCGCCCGGAGGACCATGCACACGCTCCCGCTCTGGGCGATCTCACTCATCACCGTCGTCACGCTCTTCCTCGCCGCCGAGATCGGGCGCCGCGTCGGCCTGTCGGAGCGCGTCCGCCACCGCCGCCGCGCCCGCGTGGGCGTGGGCACAGTGCAGGCCGCGGTCTTCGGGCTGCTCGGGCTGCTCCTCGCGTTCACATACGGGTTCGTCTCGTCGCGGGCCGAGAGCCGCCGCGAACTCATCACCGTCGAGGCCAACGCGATCGGCACCGCCT
>JBQLZI010000174.1:0-5973 GCA_052168195.1 Phycisphaerales bacterium | reverse complement strand
CTCCCGACCCATGCGCATCGTGCGGACCAAGCAGGAACTCTCGGACCTTTCTCCCCCCGGCGCCCCCGGCGCCCCCGGAACCACCGGCGCCCCCGACCGCGCGGGCTGCGTGCTCGTGCCCACGATGGGCGGGCTGCACGAGGGGCACGCCGCGCTCGTGCGCACGGCGGCGGGGGTCGCGAACGAACAGGACGGCCAGCGTCCGCTCGTGGTCGTCTCCGTGTTCGTGAACCCCACGCAATTCAACGTGCCCAGCGACTACGAGCGCTACCCGCGCACGCTCGACGCCGACGCGGCACTCTGCGAGCGGGCCGGCGCCGACGCGGTGTTCGCGCCGGACGTCGAGACGGTGTACCCGCCGGGCGAGGTGTCGCCCGCTCCCGCGCTGCCCGACCAGGCCGTCGGACGCGGGCTCGAGGACGCGCACCGGCCCGGACACTTCGCGGGCGTGTGCCAGGTGGTGCGCCGGCTCTTCGAACTCTGCGCGCCGTCCGCGGCGGTGTTCGGCGAGAAGGACTGGCAGCAACTCCAGGTCGTGCGCGCGATGGTCCGCGGCGACCTCTCGCCCAGCGTGCGCAGGATCCGCATCGTCCCCTGCCCCACCGTCCGCGAGCACGACGGGCTGGCGATGAGCAGCCGCAACCGGTTCCTGAGCGACGCCGACCGCGCACGGGCCGTGGCGCTCTCGCAGGCGCTGTGCGACGCCTCGTCCTGCGCCACCGTGCGCATGGCCGAGGAGGTGATGCGCGAGCGCCTGCTCCACGCGGGGGCGCGGATCGACTACGCGGAGGTCGTCGACGCGGAATCCCTGCTCGCGCTCCCGGGCGATCTGCACGCCGATTCGCTCGCCCGGCCGGCCCGGGCGATCCTCGCGGCACGATTCTGCGACGACGACCGCGAGGTTCGTTTGCTCGACAACGCCCCCTGGCCCGCCCCGGCGCCGTAACTGGCCTTCCCGGGCGCCGCGGGCAATACTTTGAGCGGATTCCCATGGCCGAGCGCATGCCCAATCCGGAGCCGTCGCGCCCCCTTCCTGTGGAGGGAGAGGCCATCGCCGCGCTGTTCGCCGATCGCGGCCTGCGCTGCACCCGCCAGCGCCAGGAGGTCTACGCGGCCCTCGCCGCGACCACGGCCCACCCCACCGCCGAAGAACTCCACCGCTTGGTGCTCGCGGGCGCCGGGGAGACCCCCGACGAAGCGGTCTCGCTCGCGACCGTCTACAACACGCTGGAAGCCCTCACCCAATCAGGACTTGTGCGCAAGATCCCGACGCCGGAAGGCGGCGCCCGCTACGACGCCGACACTAGCGACCACATGCACGTCATGCTCGCGGGCGGCTCGGTCCGCGACGTCCCGGCCGACCTGGGCAGGCGGTTCCTGGAGCACATCCCCCCGGCCCTGGTCGACGAACTGGAACGCCGCATGGGCGTCCGCGTCCGCCGCGTGAGCGTCAGCGTCGTGGCCGACGGCGAGCCCGACGCGCCGCTCGCCCCCGGGGCCTGATCCGCGGCTTCAGTCGCGTCCCCACATCTCCGATAAGCCCGGGAAGGCCGCGATCCACGCGGCTCGGAGACGCCGCCATGACCTATCCGCTGCCCGCCGACCGCCGCGTCCAGCCCCGCTACACGCTCCCCGCGATGTACACCGCCATCGCCGTGCGCCCGGGCGACAGCGACCGCTTCCAGTTCGAAGGCCACGCCTACGACCTCTCGCTCTCGGGCGTGCGATTCGAACTCGACGAACCCCTCCAGCCCGGCACGCTCATCGGCGTGCGGCTCGATCTCCCCGGCTTCGCCCGATTCGGCGGCGACGCCGACGCCAAGCCCATCTACGCACTCGCCAACGTCGTGTGGATCGAAGACGAAGACCAGCCCGGCCCCTACCGCATGGCCGCCGTCTTCTCCCGCTTCGCGATGCACGGCGACGAGGACCGCCTGAACCGTGCGCTCCAGGGCGGCCGGTACCGCGTCGCGGCCTGATCAGCAGCCGCGTTCACGCAAGGCGCGAACAACCGCGTCAGCCACGTCGTCGGGGGCGCCCTGCGCCGCGTTGATCTCCGCGTCGCTCGCCGCGCGATACGCCGGCTCGCGCGCACGCAGCAGGTCGTCCAGTTCTTCGTGCGGGTTGGCGCCGGTCACGCTGGGGCGGTTCGCGTCGCTCGCGAGCGTCGCCTTGAGGCGCGACCGCACGATCTCCGCCGAGCACCGCAGGTAAACCACGAACGCCACGCCGACGCGCCGCGCGCCCTCGAGGGCTTCCCCGGCGCCGGGCGCGGTGAGCGTGCCTCCCCCCAGCGCGAGAACCTTGGGGGTCGACGCGCCGAGTTCCTCCTGGAGCGCACGGGTTTCCGCCTCGCGGAAGGCCTCCTGACCGGCCTCGGCCCACATCGCCGCGACCGACGGGTAGCCCTCCCGCGCCAGCACGCGCTCGTCGAGGTCGACGAAGGGAACACCCAGCCGGCGCGCGAGCGCCGCGCCCACGGCGGACTTGCCGCTCCCGCGCATCCCCACCAGCACGATCACGCGCTCGGCCACGTCGTCCATCGACGCCAGCGTACACCCGCCGCGGCTCAGATGAAATCCTCGATGTTCGTCGACAGTTCCAGCCGCCCGTGCACGACGCGCGTCGCGCGAATCAGTCGATCCTCAACCGGCACGAACGCGCAGCCCGTGGCATACAGCAGCCCGCTGGCGTACCGGCTGTTGCGCACGCAGATCCCGTACAGGTTCGCCGCGCCGTCGCCCCGGCGCAGCAGCACCGCGCCCAGCGTGCCCTGATGGTGCATCCGCTTGCCCACGAGCCGCAGGCCGCCCCGCGAAAGGTCGATCGCGCGATACTCGCACACCTGCCGCTGCACGTGGAACCCGTCCATCCAGACGACCTGGACCCGCTGACCGTAGTCATGGCGCAGGAACGATCGCCGATCGTTCACACCGACGCCGCCCACGCCGTCACGAGATTGCTCAACCCTGTGTTTCATGGTCGCACCCACGCCCGCCGAAGCGAACGCCTGCGCCCCGTTCATCGTCGCGATTCCGGCCCGATCCGACTCGGCTTTGTGCCGGGTCCGCGGCCTCATCGATCAGCCGGGCAAACCCTGACGGCTGCGCCGCGCCGTTCTCGGGCCGGTCCTCCCGCTCGCTCGCCAGGCTTGCCCAATCGGATCATCCCGCCGCGCGCGACGCCTTGTCGACAACACGAAGGCGCCCGTTCTCCACGCTCACGACCCGCTGCAACGCGCAGTCAAGCGTCTGGAAGCGGCAGTGCAGCCGCATGAACATCCCGGACTTAGGCTCCGCGTGCACAATCACCACGCCGCACAGCAAACCGTCGCCTTTATTGACCCTCAGGTGCAGGCACCCGCGTTCGCCGAGCGCGCGCGGCACAGGACTGATAAGACACACCCCGCCGCGCGAGAGGTCCGCAACCTTGACCGGATTGACCGCGGGCCCCTCCCGCAGGTCCTGCATCCAGAACACTTCCGCGAGACGGTCGTAGCGATAACGAGTGTGCGTCCGACGCTGAGGCCCCTCACGCTCCAGGACGCGATCGACCCACCGCCCCATGGGCAACTCGCTCGTCCAGCCATGGTCTCGCTGCCCAAACACGGCGCAACCCTCCGCGATCGAGGAACACATCACGACGCGAGACTCATCGTCAAGAAACACCGTCTGCTGCTGCCGCCGACGCCCTCGACCATGGATCCCGGGCGGGAACCCCGGAACGAGTTCCGAAAACCCCGCGCGAATCCGGCCAACAATCAGCGATGCCCTCGCCTTCGCCACGCGATCGACTCGCCTCGCTGCTCGAGCACGCCTCGCGTCCATTCGCGCGGGCCGAAGTGAACCCGGATTTCGACATCCCCCGTGAACGCCTGGCGCGCGAGCGTCGCCGGTTGCGGGCGAACCCCGTCCCGCTCGCTCGGCCCGTTGTCGTTGTCTCGGGCTGGCGCGCCCCGGGGATGGCGTCGCGCATGACCGCCAACCGCCTCGCCGCGACGACCAGCCACGACACACGCGACTTCATACCCGTTTCCCTCTTCGACGCCGCCTCGATCGCGCACGCCGCGACCTCGATCATCCGAGCCGTCGACGCCGAACGCCCCGCAGACGCCGAAGGCGCCGCCGAGGTCGACGTCGTCGCCATCTCCATGGGAGGCCTCGCCACGCGGCTCGCCGCCGCACCCCGCGACGCGCTCGGCGACCTTGCGCAGCGCCTCCCGGATCGTCCCTTGCGCGTCGCGCGGCTGTTCACGCTCGCCACCCCCCATCAGGGCGCGTCGCTCGCGGAAGTCGTCGCACCCGACGCCTGCTCCAGAGATATGCGCCCCGGGTCCGAGTTCCTGCGCACGCTCGACCGGGCGCTCGAGCGCAACCCCATCGACATCGTGCCCTACGCCCGGCTCCGCGACGGCATGGTCGGCGCGCAGAACGCCGCCCCGCCGAACACGAACCCCCTCTGGGTCGACGGGCCGCCCGCGCTCGCGCACCTCGCCATCACCACCGACAAGCGCATCATGCTCGACATCGCCCTCCGCCTGCGCGGCGAGACACCCATCGCGTCGCCCGGATCCCCCCCGCCGCGGCAGTGATGCGCCCTTTGCGGTTTACGCCGCGTCCTTGAAGACCCGCTCCGCGAACGCGCGCATGTCCGCCGCGCGCTTGGCGCGCTTCGGATCTCCCGAGAGCCGCTCGCGCTGCGCGTCGTACGCCTTGCGGTACGCGTGCTCGCTCACGAGCAGCGCCGCCGGGGTCGCGTTCGGGTCGTGCGCCGCGAGGTCGCGCACGGCCCTGCGCTCCGCGCGCGTCGCGCCCATGTGCTTCGCCAGCGCATCAAAGGCCTGATCGCTCGCCGACGCGTTCTTGCTCGCGCGGCGGGCCATCCACACCGCCACGCACGCGAGCGCGAGCGAACCCAGCGCAAACACGCCCGGAAGGAACCACGATGCAAGGGAAAGCGTCGTCGTCATGCGGCCTCCGCCGTCGTCATCGGCTTCCTGGCCCCCTCGCTTTGGTCGGCCGGACGCATCACCGCCAGCAGCATCCGCGCCGCCGCCTTCGCCCGCCGCAGCGTGTGCTCGTCGCCGGCCTCACGCACGACCCGCGCCACCATCGGGGCCAGTTCCGCCGCCCGCGACCGCTCGATCGCCCACAGCGCCGAGCGGCGCATCCCGTCGTCGCCCCGAAGCATCCCGTCGGCCGCTTCCAGCGCGCGACCGTGCCCAGGCATCGCCAGCAGCGCGGATCGCACCGCGTTGGCCCGCTCGCGCGCCGTGACCGCCGCCAGTTTCACCTCGACCAGCGGGTGCAGCGGCCGCTGCTCGCCCAGCGCCTCGATCGCGTTCGCACGCACGCGCCGGTCGCTGTGCTCCACGAGCCGTTCGAGCGCGTCGGTCGCCGAACGGCTGTCGATCTCCGCGAGGACACCAGCCGCCGTCGCCGCCACGCGCGGATCGCCATCCGCGGCCGCGCCGAGGATCTCCAGTTCCGCGCGCTTCGCGAGCGAAAGCCGCTGCGCGATCCTCAGTGCCGTGACGCGCGACCCCGCCTCACCCCGGACGATCCGCCGGAGCAGTTCGCTCACAAACGCCTGCCGGTTGGCATCGAGCGCGACCCGCGCCGCCGCCGCGTTCGTCCACGGATCCTCGTGCCGGTCCGCGATGATCCGCGCCTCGCGCACTCGCTCCACCGGACTCCGCAGCATCGCTGCCTTTGATTCGCTCGAGAGCGCCCTGCGCAAGCGCCGATCGTGCAGCATCGCGCTCGCCGCAACCGCCGCGCAGGCCGGCCCGCCCGCGAAGCACAGGTCCGCGAGCAGCCCCGCCGTCGCGACCGCGTCGTCCGCGTCCTTGGGGCGCGACCGCGTCAGTTCCCGCGCCACCGTCAGCCGCACCACCTCGCTCGGGTCGTTCCGCGCCCTCGACAGAAGCGCCGCTTTCCGCGCCGGCGCGACCCCCGACCGCGCCAGCATCCG
>JBQLZI010000173.1:0-5989 GCA_052168195.1 Phycisphaerales bacterium | reverse complement strand
GCACGGATGGCGCCGTCCCGTGCGGCCAGTCCGTGATGCTCCACGCGCTTCTCGACCTGCACGAGCGCACCCGCGACCCGAAGCACCTCGACCGCGCGGGCGACCTGCTCGCGGCGATGAGCGGATCGATCCACGAAACCCCCCTCGGCGCGATCAACTCGACCCGCGCTCTGCGACGCGTGCTCGCGCTCGACCCGTCGCTGATCGAGAAGCACGGGATGGTCGACGAGCGTCCGCGCATCGGCCCGAACACGGACCCGAGCGAGCAGACCGCGCCGCCCGTGGAGGTCTTCGCCGACGTCGACGGCTTCCACCTCGAGCCCGGCGAGGCGCAGGAGTTCACCATCGAACTGCGCATCCGCGAGGGATACCACATCACGGCGCACGAGCCCTACGGCGACGATGTGCCGAGCGACAAACGCGTCGAAGGGCTTGTGGGGCTGGAGGTCGGGATCGCCAACGGCCGCGGCGTGATCCTCGGGTGCGATTACCCCGAGGGAGAGCCCTTCGAGCCCGAGATCGCCAAAGGGCAGATCGCGCCCATCCGCACGCACAAGGGCACGCTGCGTCTCGACATCACCGCCTACCGCTCGACCGAGGACGAGTGGACGGGCGAGCCGAAGGTCGCCGTGCGCTTCCAGGCGTGCAACGACCGGGAGTGCTCCCAGCCGATGACGGCGATCCTCGACGTGGGGATGACGAGGAAAGAAGCGTGAGGAAGCCACAACAACGCCGTAGAAAGCGCGTCACAACTCCGACACGGCCACAGAAGTCGCTACACACCCTCACGCTCGTTGGGCGCCCGGAGTCCGACGACCTGCGTTGGCAGATGGCCGACCTAATCACGTTGCTGGCACACCTTGAGTTCGCGCGCTGCCACATGGAGCTGATGAACAATGGTCTCCACGCAACCCAGCTTCTGACGTGAAAGAGTAACCGCCTTGTTCTTTTCCTGGAGAATGCGGGCGCAATGTGGGAGATCACGAAGTTTGTCGCCGCGATGCGCAACGATTACAACATCGAATTGCCGCAGGAGTTTCGGAGTTCCCGCCCATCTGCGGCGGAGCTATTTGATGCGTGCCGTAATTCTGACGCACCACCGGCCACGCACCAGCCCTTGCGAACGTTGCACAAAGTGCGCAACAACGGATCGTCACATCTCAACCGGCAAGCCGCAAAGAATGCAATTGACCAGCACTTCGACGACCTCGTGACGGACCCGCTGCTGATAAGTCACAATAAGAGCGCGTTTCGAACCACGTCACCTCTAGCGATTAAGGCATTGATCTTCTATTGCCTCGGGGAGAATGTAAGCGAGGCTGATGCTTCACACTTCACCGGCGTGCTAGCCAAGTTACTTTCGGATCTGATTCAGATTCTATTCTTTCTCCAGAATCCACTATCGCGAGGTCTTGAGACTTATGTGCGGAAAGAGGGGGTCGCCTGAGTTACACCTGCGCCGGTTTGACGATCCCGCGGCACTCGCCCAGGCCGATGCGCCGGGCGCCTTCCTTCAGGCAGTAGCCGCGGACAATGACCTCGTCTCCGTCCGCGAGGAACTTGCGCTCCTCCCCGCTGGGGAGTTTGATCGGCTCGCTGCCACGCCACGTGCGTTCGAGCAGGCAGCCGCGTGATTCGGGCTCAGGGCCGCTGATGGTGCCCGACGCCAGCAGATCGCCCGGGCGCATGTTGCACCCGTTGCTGGCGTGGTGGGTGAGCATCTGGGTGATCGTCCAGAACATGTGCTTGAACGAACCACGGCTCACGAGCGACTCGGGCGCGCCCTTCTCGCGCATCTGCGCGGTGCGCAGCCACACCTCGACCGTGATGTCCAGCCCCCACGCCCTGTCGGGGGTGCTGGGCCTCAGGTACGGCAGCGGCTGCGGATCGCCCTCGAACCGCGTGGGCCCGGCGACGCGGAACGGCGCGAGCGCGTCGAGCGTGACCACCCACGGCGCCACGGTCGTCGCGAAACTCTTCGCGAGGAACGGGCCGAGCGGCTGGTACTCCCACTTCTGCATGTCGCGGGCCGACCAGTCGTTCACGAGCGCGAGCCCGAACAGCCGCGCCTCGGCGTCGTCGATCGGGATCGTCGTGCCGATCTCGTTGCCCTTCCCGACGAAGAAGCCCATCTCCAGTTCGTAATCGAGGAGGCGCGACGGTCCGTAGACCGGCTCGTTCGCGTCGTCGGCCTTCGTCTGGCCGCACGGGCGGCGCACCGGCGCGCCGCTCGCGATGAGCGAACTCGCGCGCCCGTGGTAGCCGATGGGCACGTGCTTGTAGTTCGGCAGCAGCGGGTTGTCGGGGCGGAACATCGAGCCGACGTTCGTCGCGTGGTGCACGCTGGCGTAGAAGTCGGTGTAGTCCCCCACCTTCGCGGGCATGCGCATCTCGGCGTCGGCCATCGGCACGAGCGCCTTGTCGTGGAGCGCAGTGTTCGAGCGGATCGCGGTGTTGTCCTCCGCGAGCAGGTCGCTCACGCGCTCGCGGGTCGCGCGCCACGCCTTGCGACCCATCGCCATGAAGTCGTTGAGCGCGTCGCGCGCGAAGACGTTCTCGGCGTCGACGGCCGTTCCTTCGAAGAGTTTGGCCTCGTGGAGCGCGGCGAGGTCGAGCACCCGGTCGCCGATCGCGACGCCGACGCGTGCGGGCTCGCTCGTGCCTTTCCGCGTGAACACGCCGAATGGCAGGTTCTGGATCGGGAACTCGCCGCGCGGGTCGTTGGCGCTCTCCACCCACGAGCGGAGTTCGGGGTTGGTCGTCGGGTCGTTGGCCGGGAAGGTGGTGCTCATGCCCGGAGGGTATCGGCGCGGCGCCGCCGCGTCCCGGGAGAGCCTGATTCGGGGCTCAGACGGCGAGGTCGAGCAGGCCGAGCGCCTTGAGGTCGTCGGTGGGCTCGTCGATGGAGCAGGAGCCGATCGACTGGAAGAACCGGTCGCGCGTGCTCTCGAGGTCGTCGACGGAGACCTTGTGGTTGCGCCACACGATGCCGTGCTCGGTGAACGTGAACGCGCTCGCGGCGCGCTCGTCGAGCACGCTGGTGAGCGTGTCGAGGTCCGCTTTCTGCCTGTACGCCATCGCGGAAGCCATGATGACGTTCACGAAGCCGTGCATCGTGACGCCCTGGCCTTCGTTGAAGTGGCGGATCGGGTGGTGCAAACCCGCGGTCGCCTTCATCGGGGTTTCGGCGGTCGCGCACGCGCGGATAAACCGCGCCAGCGCATCGCAGGGCGGGAAGAGGTCGTCGGTGATCCCGCCGGTGCGCACTTTCGCGCCGAGCCCTTCGCCCGCGACCGCAGCGACCATCCCTCGGATGTCCGCAACGTGCCAGGGCAGTTCGAAAAAGGCCTGGAAATCGGGCGAGATCGCCTCGACGCCCTTCTCGATCTCTTCGACGCCGCCGGCCTTGATCTCGAGCGCGTCGATCACGGCCAGCCCGTTGTCCGGCTCGGCGTGGTCGTCGTTGAAGCGGGCGATGCGGTCGAGGTCGGCCTCGAGCGCGGGGTCGCCCGCGGGCTTGGTGAGCGCGGTGATGCGCCACGGGTCGACGAGCACGAACTCACCCTCGGCGTCGTCTGACGACGACTCGCCCACCTCGCGCGGGAGGAACTCGGCGGCTTCGCGTTCGAACTCGTCGAGGCGCGCCACGGGGACGACGAGCCGCGCGAGCACCTCGCGCTGCCAGCCGTTCCGGTAGATCGAGTAGTTGCGCACCGTGGGCGCCATCTCGAGTTTCGCCGGGGGGAAGAGCCCGGCGTAGTCGAAGAGCCCTTGCACGAGGGTGTGAACGCTCTGCACGGCGAGCCCTTCCGAATCAGGCCTTGGCGGTCAGCGCCGACGCGAGCGCCTCGTTGAACTTGCGCTCGGGGCGGCCTTCCCACTTGCGGCGGTGGAGCGCGTCGCTCGCGAGGATCGGGAAGGTCGTCGTCGCCTCGCCGAAGACCATCTGCTCGTGCACCGTGTCGACCTTGCCCCACGAGCAGGCCTCGCGGAGCGTGGAGCCCGAGAGCGCGCCGTCGCGCGAGTCGGCGACCGTCAACTGGATGGCGTATTTGTGCATCGGCGCGTCCTCGCCCAGGAGTTCCGCGGCGACGACGATGTCCTGCGCGAAGTTCTTGGGGACGCCGCCGCCGAGCATGAGCAGGCCGGTTGAGGGGTTGATGAGTTTGATCTGGGTGAGTTCGCGGAAGTCCTTGCCCGAGTCGAACTGCACGTGGGGCTGGTCGAGGCGGGCCATCTGGTGCATGACGATGCCGAAGCCCGCGGAGCAGTCGCTGAACGCGGGGCAGAAGATCGGCACGCGCTTGCGGTGGGCGGCGAGGACGACGCCCTCGACGTCGGGCTTCTTCTCGGCGAGGTACGCGCCCATCGCGTCGATGAGTTCGCGCGAGGAGTACGCGCCGGGCGTCATCGAGTCGAAGACTTCCCGGGTCACGTCGTCGCAGACGCGGAGTTCGTCCTCGTTGATGAGCGTGTCGTAGATGCGGTCGATCGAGAGGTCGCGGAGTTCCTCGTCGGTGACGGGCGGGTTCTCCGGCGACCACTGCGCGACGTAGTGGCGGAAGCCGAGACCCTCGAAGAAGTCCTGGTCGACGATGTTGGCGCCGGTCGACACGATCGCGTCGACCATGTTGTTCTCGATGAGCGTGACGATGGCCTTCTTGAGCCCGGCGGAGACCATCGAACCCGCGAGCGTGAGGATGACCGCGCAGTCCTTGTCGGCGAGCATCATGTTGTAGATGTCGGCGGCGCGGGCGAGGTTGCGGGCCTGGAACGCGGTGGCGCGGTAGCCGTCGACGATCGGGCGCGCGTCGAACGACGCGAGGTCGATGTGCTCGACGGGCTTGGAGAGCAACTGGGCTTTGGTCATCTTCGGCATGGCTTGGCTCGACGGAAACAGTGCGGGGGCGCCGGAACCGGACAGGCCGAGGCGCCGAGGAACAACCGCGCGGCCCGCGCACGGTGCGCGGCCGCGAAACGCCGGGCGGGCGGGGTTTCCCGCGCGCCGGACAGTGAAGCATACGGGTCAATCCTCGAGGTAGGTGTACCCCGAGAGGCCTTCTTCATAGAACCGCAGGAGCGAGGTCGACTCGGCGACGGTCATGGCGCCGCGCTTGACGGCGCGTTCGACGTCGCGTCGGACGGCCCGCTTGAGGTCGTCCTGCTCGAACTGCACGTAGGAGAGGGCCTTGGAGACCGTGTCGCCGCGGACGATCTCGTCGATGGAGACGTCGCCGTCGTCGTCGATGGAGACGTGGACGGCGTGGGTGTCGGCGAGGAGGTTGTGGAGATCGCCGAGGATCTCCTGGTAGGCGCCGACGAGGAAGGTCGCGAGGTAGTAGTGCTCGCCCTCGCGGAGTTCGTGGAGTTCAAGGGTCCGCTTCACCTCGCGCTTGTCGACGAAGTGGTCGACCTTGCCGTCGGAGTCGCAGGTGATGTCGGCGAGGATGCCGCGGCGGGTGGGCTGCTCGTTAAGGCGGTGGATGGGGACGATGGGGAACAACTGGTCGATCGCCCAGGAGTCGGGCATCGACTGGAAGATAGACATGTTGCAGAAGTAGATGTCGCTCAGGATGTCGGGGAGGTCCTTGAGTTCGTCGGGCAATTCGGCGCCCGCGCCCGCGAGGACGAGGATCTTGCGCCCGATAGACCAGAAGAGCCGCTCGGCGATGGCGCGCATCGGCAGGGAGATGTACCCGAGGCCGAAGAGACTCATCGCCTCGTCGCGGGCCTGCATGGCGTCGTGGTAGGTCTCGAGGACGTTCTTCTGGGAGAGGTCGTGCGACGCCTGGATGAGGTCGACGATGGGCTGAGGGACTTCCTCCTCGGCGGCCATCGCGGCCTCGAGTTCGTCGGGCTCGGGATCTTTATCGAAGCGCGACGAGCCGCGGACGTCGAACACGAGGACGCTGCTGTGGGCGACGAGCGCGCGTCCGGACTCGCTGATGATCATGGGGTGCGGCACGTTGGCGTCGTCGCAGACGCTCTT
>JBQLZI010000172.1:0-6002 GCA_052168195.1 Phycisphaerales bacterium | reverse complement strand
GGTAGTAGGCCCACAGCCGCTCGAGGCGCGGCATGGTCTCGGCCCGGTGCTCCGTGAGGAGGTGGGTGAGCAGCGCGTCGTCGAGGTTGAGGTCGCGGAAGGGGCCGAGGGAGTAGGGCATGGCGTCGTCCGGTTCGCGGAGGGAGCGTCGTGGCCCCGGCGTGACGCGGGGGCCGTGCACCCTTGGCGGCGCGGCCGCATCGGCGCGCGCCGGGGACGGCGCTGCAGCGCGGCGATCCGGCGCAAGCGGCGGACACCGCCGAAGATAGAAAAAACGCGGTTCCTCGGCGAGACACCGATCCGCGGACCCTGGCGGTGCGCACGGAAGGTGACTGTTCGGGATTGCGGCGGCGTCTGTCCCGGGTGATCCCGCAGGCGACTTTCGGGCGGGGTTGGGGAATACTCGCCCGGACGCCGGCGTTGTGCCGGCTGGCCTCGTGGGGAGAGCCCATTGACACGGTCCGAGTTCGAACAACTCGCGCTCACGCACCTCGAGGCGATGCATCGCATGGCGTACACGCTCACGCGAAATCCCGATGCGGCCGGCGACCTCGTGCAGGAGGCGTACCTCCTCGCGTTCCGCGCGTGGGAGTCCTTCGCCGCCCGCGACGACATGACGACCCGCGACGGGGAGTCGGCGGCGTCGGCGTCGATGCGCGCCTGGCTGTTCCGCATCCTGCATAACGCGCACTACACCGCCGGCCGCAAGGCCAAACGCGCCCCGGTGCTGAGCGAAGCGGTGGAGGCGGCGGCCGACGAGCACGACGCGCCCGGGGACGCCGCCCCGGCGTGGAATCTGCGCGACCTCGACTGGGAGCACGTCGACGACCGGCTGAAAATCGCCATCGACGCGCTGTCCGACGAGCACCGGTCGGTGCTGCTGCTGTGGGGCGTTGAGGGCATGAAGTACCGCGAGATCGCCGAGATCCTCGGCGTGCCGCTCGGAACCGTGATGAGCCGCCTGCACCGTGCAAGAAAGGCGGTCGCCGACGCGTTGACCTCCGCGACGGCCGACTCCGATGACGACCTGTCGGTCCGCGTGCGTCACGCGGCCGCATCGATGACGACGAACCAGGACTGAAGCGAACGAGAGAGCGAGGGCCACGCCCGTGACCAGCCGCGACAACCACATGACGAACCGATCGCACCCTTCGTCGCTCGACGAACTGGGCGCGGCCGTGCGCGCGGTGGCCGACGGCGAGGCCACGCCCGAGCAGCGCAAGGCGCTCGAGGCCGCGCGGGCTCGGCTCTCGCCCAGGGACGCCGCCGCGCTCGACGCGACCGTCGCGGCGGAGCGCAGTCTCCGCGACGCGACCGGGCGCTGCATGCGCGACGCGTGCCCCCCCTGCCCCGCCGATCTCCGCGGCCGCATCGCCGCCGCCGCGAGCGCCGAGCGGGGCGCCGCGCCGTCGTCCGCGCCCGCGCCGGTCGACCGCGACGACAACCGCGGGCCGTTCGTCCTCGCGATGTTCCGGCGGAACTGGGCGTTCGCGGCCGCGGCGCTCATCGCGCTGGTCGCGATTGCGAGTCTCTTCGCGCTGCCGATCCTCGCGCCCAGGTACAACACGTGGCCGCCCGACGCCGCCGCCCGCCAGTCGCTCGTGTCGTTCCTGGGGCAGGAGCACGGCAACTGCGCCCCGATGGGCCGCTACGCCGACCTGAAACTGCAGGTCCGCGAGCCGGTCGCCGCGGCGGAGTTCATCAGCCGCTGGACGCCCGACGCCCGGGCCGTCATGAACGCCGGCGGCGACGAGTACGCGTTCCTCGGCGTCGGACGCTGCGCGGTCCCCGGCGCCGGCGCCTCCATGCACATGGTCCTCGCGCCCGCCGCGCCCGGACACGGCGCCATCAGCGTCTTCCTCCAAGACGCCTCGTCGCGCACCCCCGACGCCATGCCGCGGACTATCGCCCAACTCGGCGAGACCGCCGACGGGCAGGTCATCCGCGCCTTCGCCCACGGCGAGTGCCTGGTCTACGTCGTGGCGCCCACCGACGAAGACGCGGAGCGGATCGCGAAGAACCTCGGCGAATAACCGAGGTCAGTTCTTCGGCGTCTCCCCTTCCCACCGCTGACCCAGCCGGTGCTCCACCTTCAGCAGGTCCAGCACCCGCGCGACCATGAAGTCCACGATCTCGTCGATGGTCTTCGGCAGCAGATAGAACCCCGGGTTCGCCGGCGCCACGATCCCGCCCGCCAGCGTGATCGTCTCCATCGCGCGAATATCAATCAGCGTCAGCGGCGACTCGCGGTGCAGCAGCACCAGCGGGCGACGCTCCTTCAGCGTCACCGCAGCGGCCCGAACCAGCAGGTTGTCGCCCAGACCGGCCGCCACCGCGTTGAGCGTGTGGCTCGAGCACGGCACGATCGCCATCCCGTCGTGCTGGAAACTCCCCGACGCGATCACCGCGCCCACGTCCCGCACGTTGTGCTTTATCAGCCCCCGCTCCCGCGGGTCGACGCCCTCTGGCAGCCCCCCCAGCAGGCGCAAATCAAATCCATCGGCTCCCATTTCATCAACGAGCAGCCGCACCCCGCTCGGCGTCGCCACCACGTGGACCTCGTGTCCCAGTTCGAGCAGGTGGCTGACGGTCCGCTGCGCGTACCGCGCCCCCGAGGCGCCGCTGATCCCGATGACGAAGCGTTTGGGCATAGGGCAGAGTCCTTCGCGTCAGGGATCATTGGCGATGCACCCGCGCCGTGCGCACGCCGCGCGCCCGGGCCCGGTCGGCCCTACACTCCGCCCCATGGCCCGACCCCTCCAGCCCCACGAGTACCGGATCGGTCAGCGCGTCCGCGTCACCCAGCAGATCCCGCGCGCCAAGGACACCTTCACGATCACCATCGAGGGCGTCATCCGCCGCTTCGGCCAGCAGAAGACCGGCTCGTGGTTTGCCCACGCCAAGGACAACAAGGTCTGGCTCGACCGCCTCGAACTCGTCCGCGACGACGGCGAGATCGTCTACTGCAACCTCGACCAGTACTCGGTCGTCGAATTGCTGACCGACGCCCCCCAGACCGCCTGACCGCCCCGCCTTCTCTCCCCGGCGGGCCTTCGCTCATTCCGGCTTCGGCGGCGCCTCGAACGCCATCACGTGCTGGTACCCCGGCACCGGGTACGCCATCCGCAGGCGGCACACGCGGTACGCGCCCGGATCCTCCCCGATGCGCTCGAACATCCGCGCCACCATCTTCGCGTACCGCGGGATCTCTGGCAGGTCGAACCGCCCCGCCGACACACCCAGCGACTCCGCACGCTCGGAAAAGTGCACGCGGTCGATGTCGCGCGTCGGGTCGTTCGGGTCCGCGGGCCCGCGCGTCCCCGGCTTGTAGAACCGCAGTTCCGGCTCGGCGCCCGGGAACACGTCCTTGTGCAGGATCACGTCGCAGATCAGCGTCTTCACCGGGATGTCCGTGAACACCACCAGCCCGCGGTGCGTCTTCCCCGCCGCCGCGTACCGCCGCGAGCCCCGCGCGTCGTGGCTCACCGCGAGCATGTCCACCGTCGCGCGCTTCCCCAGCGACTTGTTCGCGAACCGGTGGATCAACTGCCCGCCCGACGTCTGGGTTTCGAGTTCCGCAGGCGCGTGCGTGTACAGATCCTCGAGGTTCACCGAACTCCGCGTGCGGTCCGCGCCCTTCTCCTGCTCGGGGAACGGCGGGCCGAACGTGAAGTACACCTCCGCGTCCGAGCGCAGCCGCCGCATCCCCAGCGCGCCCTGGATCGTCGTCACCTGGATGATCTCGTCGTCCTTCGGGTCGGGCACGAATGCCATCGACGTCACCCACGTCTCGGCCTCCACGCCCATCACCTGGCGCATGCCCTTGAACACGTGGTACCGGCTGGTCTGCTCGAAGCGCAGTTGAAGATCGTCGCGCCCCGACAGCATCGCCGCGTTCAGCGCGCCGCGCGTCCCGAACTCGTCGCGGATCAGCCCCGCGAACTCCTCCACCGCCGCCACCGCGCGCTCGGCGTCTTCAACCGGCGCCCCCAAGTCCGGCGCCGCCGACGCGATCACCCGCAGCGACTCGGGCCCCGGAACCCGGTGCAGGAACTCGTACATGTCCTCCTGGGCCACCGCGTTGAGCAGGCGGCTCACGATCACCCGGTTCACCCCCAGCCGACGCGCCAACTCCGTCGGCGACGTCCCGCCCTCCGGGATCGCCTCCACCAACTCGCGCATCGACGACCGCAGCCGGTCACCCACCGGCCCCACCATCGAATCGATCCCGTTGCCCGGACGCGCGGTTCGGGATATGGACGGCCGCTCGGTCATGGAGACAACAGTACCTCAACACACACAAAAGAACGAACACAGTACCGTGACAGCCAGCAGCCGACCCAGCAGTCCACTTTCATCGGCCCTCCCGCGTCCGTTTCCCGAGACTTCTTCCGACAGATCAATGAACCACCTCAAGACCTACGACTACCTCACGCGGGCAAGAGCGATCATCCTCGACGCCTGCGCCCCCCTCGGCGACGAGCACTACCGCCGGCCCTTCCCCGTCGGCCCCGGCTCGCTCGCCGCCGTGCTCACCCACACCTACATCAGCGAGTGGTACTACGTCGAGCGCATGCTCGGTCGCGACGTCCCGCCCTACGCGCAGTGGGACATCCAGGACGAAAGCCCGCCCCCCTTCGCCGAACTCGCGGGGCTGTGGACCGCGCAGGCCCGGCGCACTCGCGACACACTCGCCGGCGTCTCCGACTGGAACGCGCCCGTCATCTACACCGTCACGACGGACGACGGCAAGAGGTGGCGCGTCTCCGCGACCGTCGGCGACGTCGCCACCCAACTCGCCCTGCACGAGATGCACCACCGCGCCCAGGCGCTCAACATCCTCAGACACCTCGGCGTCACGTTCGACGAAGACCTCGACTTCAACTCCATGACCTACGACCGCGTCGAAGTGCGATAGGAGTTCTTCTTCTTCCAACCTCTCCCCTCAAGGGGAGAGGTCACGCAGCGCAGCGACGCGGGTGAGGGGCCATCTCCGCTCCCTCCCCTCTCGAAGATGGCGGAGGGCCGGCGAGGGCGTCTCGGTTCTTAGCGCCGTTCCCCGACCATCCTCAGGGCCAACTCCACCGCGCGCGAGAAACTCCCCGCGTCCGCCTTGTTCTTGCCCGCGATGTCGAACGCCGTCCCGTGGTCCGGGCTCGTGCGCACCGAAGGCAAGCCCAGCGTCACGTTCACCGCCGTGTCCCATGCGAGCAGTTTCACCGGGATCAATCCCTGATCGTGGTACATCGCGACCACCAGGTCGAACTCGCCGCGTACGGCTTTGTTGAACACCGTGTCCGCCGGGAACGGCCCGCGCGCGTCGATGCCCGCCTCCTGCGCCAGCCGGATCGCCGGGCCGATCACGCGCTCCTCCTCGTCGCCGAACAGCCCGCCCTCGCCCGCGTGCGGGTTCAGCCCGCACACCGCGATCCGCGGCCGCGCCACGCCCAACGCCTTCAGCGCATCGTTCCCCAGATCGATCGGATCGAACACGCGCCCGATCGTCAGCGTGTCGCTCACGCTCAGCAGCGGGATATGGATCGTCGCGAGCGCCACGCGCAGCCCCGGTGAGTCGAACAGCATCACGGCGCGCTTGCTCTGGTATCGCGTCGCGAGCAGTTCGGTGTGCCCGGGATACTTCCCGCGCCCCGCGAGCGCCCACGCCTCCTTGCTGATCGGCGCCGTCACGATCGCGTCGGCGCGCAGCCCGTCGCCGTCCGCGCGTTTCGTGAGCGCGATCGCGTCCTCCACCCACTGGAACGACGCCGCGCCCCCCTCTTTGCTCGCCC
This sequence comes from Phycisphaerales bacterium, assembly GCA_052168195.1. GTDB lineage: Bacteria > Planctomycetota > Phycisphaerae > Phycisphaerales > UBA1924 > JAHBXC01. Next base: position 213 of record JBQLZI010000172.1, on the reverse strand, counting down.
GCGCCTCGCCCGCCTTCGCCAGGGCCGCGGCCTCCGCGAATCGCCCATCGTGGAGCACGAGCACGCCCCCGGGCCCGAGCCCTTTCCCCGTCGGCGCCGCGGCGTCCTCGACCTCCCAGAACGGCTTGATCTTCGCCCGCTCCGCCGCCGCCCGAAGACAGTCGTCCAGCCCCAGCACCACGAAGCGTGCGTTCGCGCGCCGCTTGGCGTCCG
>JBQLZI010000171.1:0-6028 GCA_052168195.1 Phycisphaerales bacterium | reverse complement strand
GACCGGGCGACACCCCGGCGATGGTGCTCCGCCAGCAGCACGACTGAGCGGCCTGCGGCGCGCGTCCGGGCGCGTCGCGAAATCGCCCTTTCCGGCCCATTCCGGCCCTGAAATGTCTTGTCGCCCCCTCCCGGCGGCCTACGATGGGCGTCGGCCCGATCGGCGGCCGGTCCCTCGCGCGCCGTGCGTTCACGCGCCGAGTGGTGGGAACTCTTGAAACATTGCCCCGCGGGATTCCCCCGCCGGGCGCGCGAAGCGAGCCACACGCGATCGTGGCGTCTTCGTTCTCTCCAGAACGAAGTGCTGCGCGCGGGCGAGCCGGCACACTCCGGCGTCTCCCACGCGCGGCGCCGATCCGCCGCCGTCGAGGCCTCGCTGCACGAAAGGATCGTCCGATGTCCGAGTCACTCGTCCAGGACCTGATCGAATCCGGCATTCACTTCGGCCAGCGCACCAGCGGCTGGAACCCGAAGATGAAGCCGTTCATCTACGGCAAGCGCCAGTCGATCCACGTCATCGACATCCGCGAGACCGTCAAGGGTCTCCTGCTCTCCAAGAAGTTCATCGCCAAGACCGTCGCCGAAGGCAAGGACGTCTGCTTCATCGGCACCAAGCGTCAGGCGAAGGAAGTCATCGAGCAGCGCGTGCCCGGCGTCGGTATGCACTGGGTCACCGAGCGCTGGCTCGGCGGCACGCTCACCAACTTCCGCACCATCCGCTCGCGGCTCAAGCGCCTCGAAGAACTCGAAGCCATCGAGGCGAACGACAACTTCCGTTCGTACTCGAAGAAGATGGAGTCGCAGCTCCGCCGCGAGATGAAGAAGATCAAGCGCAACCTCGACGGCCTGCGCACCATGCACAAACTGCCCGGCGTCATGGTCGTCATCGACACCAAGCGCGAACTCAACGCCCTCCGCGAGGCCCGCAAACTCGGCATCCCGACGATCTGCCTGATCGACACCGACGGCGATCCGGATCTGGCCGACATCGCCATCCCGGGCAACGACGACTCGATGCGCGCCATCGACGTCGTGCTCCGCGAACTCTGCGCCGCCGTCTCCGAAGGCAAGCAGCAGCGTCAGATGTCGGGCGACCGCGAAGGCGAGGGCGATCAGACCGGAGCCGAGGGCGAGCAGCCGCGCCGCCGCTCGCGCCGCTCGCAGTACCGCGCCGACGACGCGGGTGCAGCCGGAAACGAGGCCGCCTCGTCCGAGGGCGCCGAGACCAGCGAGTCGCCCGTCGCCGCCCGCGAGTGAGCGCCGGACGCCCGCGCCGCATCCTTGATCCAAACACCTGGCGATGGGTTCACGCTGACCCGTCGCCGATCGCAGACTGCCCATTGCCCTGAGATCCCCGGAGACCTTCAGTGACCGTCGAGATCAACGCGAAAGACGTCATGGCCCTGCGCAACTCCACCGGGCTGCCCATGATGGAATGCAAGAAGGCCCTCGCCGAGAACAACGGCGACCGCGAAGCCGCCGAAGAGTGGCTGCGCAAGAAGCTCAAGGGCAAGATGGACGCGCGCACCGACCGCGCCGCCGGCGAAGGCCGCATCGCGGTCATGGTCAAGGACAACTCCGCGGCCATCGTCGAACTCCGCGCCGAGACCGACTTCACCGCCCGCAACGAGAACTTCCTCAAGGCCGCCGAGTCCATCGCGACCGACGCGCTCGGCCAGGCCGCGGGCGACATCTCCGTCAACGACGCCGCCACCAAGGCGATCGACAACCTGCGCATCAGCACCGGCGAGAACGTCTCCTTCGCCCGCGCCCACAAACTCGAAGGCGGCGCCGGCACGAAGTTCGGCTCCTACGTTCACCACGACGGCAAACTCGGCGTGCTCGTGCAGGGTGAAGGCGACGTCTCCGATGACCTGCTCAAGGACATCGCGATGCACATCGCGGCCTCGCCCGTCAAGCCCGAGGGCGTCAGCCCCGACGAGATCCCCGACAAGATCGTCGAGCGCGAGCGCCGCCTGGCCCTCGAGCAGGCGATGGAGAGCGGCAAGCCCAAGGAGATCGCCGAGAAGATGGTCGAGGGCAAACTCCGCAAGTTCTTCGAGGACGTGGCGCTCATCGAGCAGCCCTTCGTGAAGGACCCGGAGAAGAAGATCAAGGATCTCGTGCCCAAGGGCGGCAAGATCGTCGCCTTCGTCCGCTGGCGCGTCGGCGAGACCGCCTGAGCGAACATCAACCACACCATCCGCAGCGCCGGCCGAAAGGTCGGCGTTGTTCTTTTTCGCTGTCGCGAGTGGTTCAGCCCCGGCGCTTCGCCGCGATGCGCCGCGCGATCTCGTCGAGCAGGTGTTCGGGCTCGACCATCCGGCCCGCGCCGCGGGTGCGGCACGCCTGCCAGCCCTCTCCCGGGCCGATCAGTTCGAAGCCGTCCTCCACGAGTTGCTTCGCGTTGCGCTGCGTGCTCGCCTGGCCCCACATCGCCTCGTTCATCGCGGGCGCGAGCAGCACCGGCGTCTTCGCGCGGTCGATCGCGCTGAGCGTCACCGTCACGATGTCGTCGGTCATGCCCATCGCGAGTTTCGCCATCGTGTTCATCGTGCACGGCGCCACGATCGCCAGATCCGCCCGCCGGGCCAGCCCGACGTGCTGCGGATCCTTGTTCTCGACGTGCTCCCACTGGCTCGTGTAGACCGGCCGGGCAGACAACGCCTGGAACGTCAGCGGCGTGACGAACCTGGTCGCGTCCGCGGTCATCAGCACGGTCACCTCGGCGCCCGCCTGCGCAAGCCGCGAAACCAGCCAGCACGTCTTGTACGCAGCGATCCCGCCCGTCACCGCGACGATGACGCTTGCGCCGTGCAGGGCGGCACGGTCGCCGGACGGATCACCTGAAGTTGGCTGGGCAGCCACGGCGAGCGGCGCTTAGAGCAGCGCGCCCTCGGGCTCACGTTCCGCGGCGCCCGAGGCCAGTTCCTGGGCCGTCGGCGCGTGGAAGGTGATCTTTTCCTGCAGGATTTCGTCGATCGCGACTTCGAGGTCCGAGCGGCCGTTGCGCTCGACCAAGGGCCGGGCGCCGTCCATGAGTTGCACGACGCGCTTCTGGATGAGCGCGCACAACTTGAACTTGCCGCCGACCTTGTTCACGATCGTGTCGCTCTTGAGCGCTTCGATCATCCGGCAGTCGCCTCCGAGTGGGCTGGGCGAGGTCCGAGGGGGCCGCGAGGGGTGCGTCCCTCGCCGCTCGCCCGCGGGCGAATCACACTCTATGCTTGTTCGGACGGCCCGGACAAGCCGGGGCGCACTCCCGCCGGGCCGATCCAGCGTATTCCGCCAGAAGCACACGCCACCTCGGCGTCGGCGTCCCGCCGGCCCGTCGCGAGCCATGCCTTGCAGCACGAGTACAAGTTCGGGGACAAGGTCGTCCACACAGGCAAGCCGGAATGGGGGTCGGGGGTCGTCAGCGCCGCCGTCGCCCAGGTCCAGGACGGCAAGGCCTGCCAGCGGCTCACCATCCGCTTCGAGCGGGCCGGGATCAAGACCCTCTCCACCGCCTTCGCGACCCTCAAGCCCGCCGACCAGGCCCCCGAGATCACCCGCGCGCTCGCCGAGACCGAGAACGACATCCTCGGCCCCTCCAGCAAGGAACGCGTCGAGGAGATCATGTCCGGCCTGCCCGAGCCCGCGACGGACCCCTTCGCGTCCCTCGCCTCCCGCTTCCGGGCCACCCTGAACCTGTACCGCTTCTCGGACGACGCGGGCTCCCTCGTCGACTGGGCCGCCGCCCAGTCCGGGCTCAAGGACCCCCTCTCGCGGTTCAACCGCCACGAACTCGAGCAGTTCTTCCGCCGCTTCCAGATCAACCGCGACAACCACCTCGCCAAACTCGCGTCCGAGATCAAGCGCAAGCAGCCCGGCGACCTCCCCGTGCTGACCAAAGAAGCGCCCCCCGGCGCCCAGAAGGTGCTGCGCCGCGAGAGCGCCCGATGATGCGTCCACGCATCATCCCCCCCATCCGGCCGCGCTGAATCCCGCGTCCCAAAATCCTCACCCCCGCCAAACCGCGATCACGCCGCGCTTCGGCCCTGATTCTCGGCCCCGCGCCGAGTGGCACGCCGGCGCCCCGCGCTGGCCGAGCGCTTGCATCTCTCCCCATCGCGTCGACACGACGCCGTCAGAAACAAACCAAGACAAGGTGGGAGACGAGAGATGAACGACCGCGATTTCCAGTCCAAACTCGGCGAGCTCATGGCCATGATCGAGACCGCGCCCGAGTCCGAGCGCGCCCGGCTCCGCGAACTCGCCGACGAGACCAAGACCCGTCACGAGCGCATGCGCAAGACCGTCGCGCAACTCCAGGAATCGCTCGACTACCTTCGCCTCAGCGTGAAGTACCTCGTCTTCGACCTCGAAGCCACCCGTCGCGAGAACACCTACCTCCGCAAGATCCTCCAGAACGGACGCAACGGCGGCGCCTCCGGCGAGCAGTACTGAATCCACCGGCTTCCGGGAGCCATCCCCTCCCCGTTCAATGAGACCCCCTTGGGGCCGGCGGCCGCGTTCGCGCGACCGTCGGCCTTTCACGCGTTCGGACGGAACCCAAGCATCGCCCTCCCGTCAGACAGGGCGAACGGAGGTTTCGCGTGCGACACCGCATCTGGATCGCAGGAACACTTGGCCTCGCCGCGGCCTTCTGCGGCAAAGGATCTCCAGACCTCGCGTTCATCACACCGAACGGAGTGGTCGTTCGCGAAGCCGGCAAAGCCGACCGCATCCTTGCAGATACATCCGGAGCTCGCGGCGTCGAATTTGCACCGGACCAGACAGCGGTCTATGTGGCGGGACCACACGCCTTGCAAGAGATATCTCTGCAGGACGGATCGCGGAGTGTGCTCACAGATGGTTGGGAGATGATCGATTCACCGCGGGCATCGCACGACGGGCGTCGACTCGCGTTCGCGGGCTACACACGGGAGGCGGGCTGGTCCATTTATACGCTTGAGGGACGCAACGCGAATCCGAGATTCATCGCCAAGGGGGTCGCTCCCGAGTGGATGCCGGACTCGCGCGGACTGCTCTTCGAGAACTACACGGACGAAAGCGCGCAGATCTATCGGTTCGATCCCAGGACAAGGTCCGTCGACCGGTACGCCTATGCGCCGGATGGAACCCTCGAACGAGCCGTCAGCCCCGCCCTGAACGCCTCCGGATCGACGATCGTCTTCTCGTCCCGCGGCGACCTCTATCTGACGAACCTGTTAACGAAAACCACCGAACGGCTGACGGAGGGCTCCCGGCACTACGACTCGCGTCCGCAACTCACCCATGACGGCGCCGACGTGTTCTTCCTCCGATGGAGCGTCGACGAGCACGGTCGCAGGTCTTCCCCGCGGCTGCACCGGCTTCACATCGCGACGCGGAGTGTCGAAGCCATCGTTGACGAGACTGTCGCAGGGTTCGCGCTACCGGGCTCGTCGGCTGAGCCAGCCGGCGTTGCCCCGACCCGGCCTCACCCAGGCGACCTTCCAACGAAGCCCGCCCTGTTCGGCCGCTGACCTGCAGCGTCGCGCAAAAAACAACCCCGCGTTGTGACAACGCGGGGCTGCGTTCCTCGACCGGCTCGCGGTCGATCCCAAGTTATACCTTGAAGCGTCCGACCAACGCCTGCAGTTTCTCCGCCTCCGAAGAGAGTTGCGCGGCCGCGGCAGCGGCCTGCTGCGCGCCCTCGCGCGACTGCATTGCCACCGAGTTGATCTGTTCCACGCTCTGCGAGATCTCGATCGTCGCGGCACTCTGCTGCTCAGCCGCGGCCACGATGCTGCCCAGCGCGTCGCCGGCCTGCCGCGCGAACGCCACGCCGCCCTGCACCTTCTCGGTGCCGGACTCCATGCGGCGCACGGCCGCCTCGGTTTCGCTCTGAATCTCGCGGATGCTCGAGCCGACCTGCTCGGTCGCCTGCGTCGTCCGCTCCGCGAGTTTGCGCACCTCGTCAGCGACCACCGCGAACCCGCGACCGTGCTCGCCCGCCCTCGCCGCTTCGATCGCGGCGTTGAGCGCCAGCAGGTTCGTCTGGT
>JBQLZI010000170.1:0-6035 GCA_052168195.1 Phycisphaerales bacterium | reverse complement strand
CCCCCCACGCGACCGACGCTGAGCCAGACGGGGAAGACGATCAGCAGCACCGCCCCGATGACGAACGTCGGGAGCGAGATCCCGATGAGCGCGAGCGCGAGCGTGACCGCGTCGGCGACGGAATTGGGCTTGAGCGCGCCGATCACCCCCGCCGCGAGCCCGAGCACCGTGGCGATCAGGATCGACGTCAGCCCCAGCGCGATCGAGACCGGGAGCGCCCCCCCGATGATCTGGTTGACCGTCCAGTCCGGGTACCGCAGCGACGGGCCGAAATCGAGGTGGAAGACCACGTCGCGAAGGTACGTGAAGTAGAACCGCACGGGGTTGTCGAGGCCGTAGCGCGCCTCGATCGCCGCCAGCACCTCGGGCGGGGGCGCGCGGCCCTCTTCGTTCACCACCGCGCTGCCCGGGAGCGCCCACGCGAGCAGGAACGTGATCGTGTAGATCGCGAGCAGGATGAACGGCATCTGCACGAGACGCCGCAGGATCATCGAGGTCATGGCGCCGCGCTCCTGGCGCGGAAGAACTCGCGCTGGTATCCGTTGTAGGCGGGCGGCGTGCCGGGCTCGCGCTTGCCGATCCAGTGGAGGTACTGCACCTGCCTCGGGTGGCCGCTGATCCCGAACATCTCCTCGGGGTCGTACAGGTTGAAGTCCTGATAGAACCACACGGGGAGGATCGGGAGCGACTCTTCGACCATGTAGCGCTCGGCGTCTTCGAGGATGCGCAAGCGCTCCGCGGGATCGCGGGTCGCGTTGGCCCGGTCGATGAACGCGTCGAAGACCGGGTCGCTGTACCCGCGATCGTTGTTGCCGTCGCCAGAGACGCTCAGCGAGAGGAACGTCATCGGGTCGCCGAAGTCCCCGAACCACCCGCCGCGGGCCATCATGTAGTCGCGGCGCTTCAGGTCGTCCTTGTAGGTCTTGGATTCCTTCACGACGATGCGCGAGCGCACGCCGAGCGACTTCTCCCACATGGCGCCCATCGCGAGCGCGACCTTGTCGTGGTACGAGCCGGCGGAGCAGAGCATCTCGACGGTCGGGAACGGCGCGTTGGCCGAGTTCTCGACGTACCCGTCTCCGTCGCGATCGACCCAGCCGGCCTCGGCGAGCAGGGCCTTCGCCGCGGACGGGTCGTACCCCACGCCCTCGATAGACCCGTCGGTGTCGTAGCCGGGGATCGAGCCGGGCGGGGTGATGACGTTCGCGACGGTCTCGCCCAGCCCGCGGACCTTGTCGACGATGTCGCGCTTGTTGACGCTCATCGCGAACGCGCGGCGGACGCGCGGATCGAAGAACGGGTTGTCGCGCCCGTCGGTGAGTTTCGGCGTGCAGTTGAACGACCAGAAGTACGTGCCGAAGCGCCGGAGCGTGTGGATCGAGTCGCGCTCGCCGCGGTCTCGCTCCTTGAGCATGTCGCCGACGTAGTTCACGAGGACATCGGTGTCCCAGTCGGCGCCGCCGGTCTCGAAGGTCAGCACGCGCGTGTTGACGTCCTCGATCTCGAGCGCCAGCACGCTCTCGGAGATGACGTTCTCGCGGTCCCAGTAGTGCGGGTTGGCCTCGAGGCGCATGTCGCGCTTGAAACGCCACGACTTCACCACGTACGCGCCGTTGCTGACGAGCAGCGGCGGCTTGGTCCAGTCGTAGCGCTGGTCGAGCCGACCGCTCAGCGCGTCCACCGTCACGAAACGCTCAACCGTCTCCGGTTGGCACGGGAAGAACACCGGGAACGCGCACAGGTCGAGGAAGTACGGCGTGGGTCGTTCGAGGGTCACGACGATCGTCCGGTCGTCGGGTGTTTCGAAGCCGACCATCTCGTCGAACGCCCGGTTGGCCGCTTCGCGCAGGCGCAGCGCCGCCTCGGGCGTGCGCTCGGCGACCGGTCGCTTCGCGTAGTCCGCGAGTTGCTTGGCACGCCAGTCGAAGAACGCCTCGGCGCCCCGGATCTTGAAGAAGAGCGTGGTGTAGTCCGCCGCGGTGTCGGGCATGAGGGCGCGGCGCCACGCGTAGCGGAAGTCGTCGACGGTGACCGGGTCGCCGTTGGACCACCGCGCGTCGTCGCGGAGCCGGAACGTGTACGTCACGCCGTCGTCATCGAGCGACCAGCGCTCGGCGACGCCCGGGATGAACTCGAAGGTGTAGGGATTCCAGCGCACCAGCCCGTCGTAGATCGCGTGCGCGATGCGCAGATCCTGCTCGTACGACATGCGCTGCGGATCGAGCGTGAAGACCGAGATCCCGTTGATGAACGTGTAGTCGGCCGGCGGCTGCGGACGATCGCTGGCGACCGCGGCGAGCACGGCGGCGAGCAGCAGCACGAACGGCGCGGCGATTTTCCACATCGCGGGGGAAGGTCTCCGTGGGCGCGGTCAACAGCCGCCAGCAGTTGTACCACGATCCGCTTCGACGGTTTGCCCGCTCAGTTGTTCAGCGAGTTCGCGGGCAGGTTGAACGGGGCGCGGTAGAGCAGCCCGTTCTGGCCGATCCAGCGCTGGGCGGCCGAACGGACGCCCGTGTCGTTGCCCCGCTCCCAGGCCTGCGCGATGGGCTGCTCGTCGGTCATGCCCGAGGCGCCGAGTTGCTGGCCGGTGAGCAGGAGCGTGACTTCGGAGGCCTTGAGCAGGTCGCCCACGGCGGTGCGCTCCGCGCCCTGTGCGCTCTCCAGACGACCGATCGCGTACGCCATGCCGTGGCCCGCCAGCGTGGCCGCGGCCCGGGCGAACTCGGCGTCGCGCTGTCCGGCGACCTGCTGGTCGAGCAGCAGCCGGCGCGACGAATCGACGGCGCGCACCACGGCGCGCGTCCACGCGGGATCCTGGCCGACGGCCTTGATCCGCGCGCCCACCGCGTCGTCCATCAGCCGGAGCGCCTGCGCGCGGGCCGAAGGCGAAGGGAACTGCACGCCGAACGAGGTCATCAGCCCCTCGGCGACGACCGGGTCCTGCTCGCTGGCGAGCGCGGAGGCCAGATCGCGGAGGTGCGCCGAGATGTCGTCCTGCGTGAGGGGCGAACGACCGGCGATGAACTGCTGGAAGAGGATCCGCGAGCCGAGGGCGCCGCCGTAGCGGATCGTCGACGAATCGTCGCGCAGCGCGGCGGTGAGGAGGTCGGTGGCGGCGTCGGTCGCGAGGGCGCCCGCGATCTGGAACGCGTTGAAGGCGCGGATCTCGTCGTTGCCGTTGCCGAGCGTGCGGAGCGTATCGACCAGCGTGCCGCTGACTTCGAGCCGGAAGGGGACGCTGGTGTCCTGGGTGAGGGCCCGGATGAGGTCCTCGCGGGCGGCGCTGACGGCCGCGGGATCGCCGGTGCGCAGCGCGTCGGCGAGGGTGCGGGTCCAGTCGACGATGGCGGTCCGGTCGGCCTGGGTCAGCGAGGTCTTGGCGACAACGCCCTCGGGAGGCGGCGCGGCCACGGCGGTCGTCGCGGGGAGGAACGCCAGGCACGCCAAAAGCGCACGGATCGTCAGACGGGCGGATCGGGTCTGCATGGGGTCTCTCAGGCGGCGGCGCCGGGCCCGTTCGGGGCGCCGGCCACGCCCGGCTGCGCGGGCTCGGAAGCGAGGCGGGACGGTAGGGACGGGCCGAGAATGCGTCAAACATACTGGCCGCCGCCGGATGCGTGCGGCGGATTGGTCAAATCAGCGAGACGAGGGTATCTTCCCGGCTTCGTTCGCTCGCTCTGCCCCGCCGGTTCCTGCGCACGCCCGGAGACGCCCCCTGCCGACGGCACATCGACTCAACCTCTTGGGAATGACGGCCTTAGGCACGATCTGGGCCATGGTGCTCGTGATCGGCGGCGCGGTGGTGGCCTCGCATCCGCCCGCGGCCTGGGACTGGATGGGCCCCGCGGCCCGATTCGGGGGGTTTGCGGCCATCGCCGGAGGTCAGTTCGTCTTTCTCGTCATCGTGGCCGATAGGTTGTGTCCCGGCGCGAACCGGGGCGTCGTCGCGTCCGTGGAGGGTATCTCGGGCGGGCTGTTCGCCTTGAGTCTCGCCGGCACACTCGTTGCGCTCGCCGTGGGAGCATCGTCTTGAGATCGTCCGCACCTGTTTCCCGAATGCTCCGCGCCGGCCTGCTGGCCGCGGTCGGCGCCGCCTCGACCTGTTTCGCGGCCGCCCCGAGTGCGACCTATTTCGACACCAGCGGGAGCATCAGCGCCGCGTCCGAGAGTTCCAGGCGCGTCGTCTCGCGCCTCCTCGGGCGACTCGGCGTGCTCTCGATCCGCGGCGCCGGCGCCGAGCCCACCGAGAACGACTTCACGCTCACGGCGGGCATCCTCGGAATGGCGTGCGAACTCGACCCTTCGAATCTCGACATGCTGCGCCGACAGATCGACGCGTGGCACGGGGCGGGCCGGCGCGACCGCGTCGCCGAACTGACCGCGCGGCTGGTCGAACTCGACCCGCAGGACAGCGTGGCGCAACTCCGCCTGCTCTCGTCGCGCATCAACGACCTGCAGACCGCGCAGGAGCGCATCGCCGCGTACGACCGGATCATGGGGCCGGGCGGCGCCGCCCTCGACCCCGCGGTGCGCAGCCGCCTCGCGCTCGACGCGGCCCTGCTCGCGCGCGAGACGGGCGACGAGGAAGGGTTCGTGCAGCGCCTGACGCGCGCCACGCAACTCGACTCGACGAACAAGGACGCGGCGGCGCTGGCCGCATCGCTGGTGCTGGAGCGCGATCCCGACGCGCTGGCGCGGGCCGAGGCCTTGCTCAACGTCGTCCTCGCCGACCCGATGGACGCCAGCAGCCACGCGAACCTCGGGCGCGAACTGCGCAACGCGGGCGCGTTCGGCGTGGCGCAGCGGTTCCAGGACAACGCCGACGCGATCTACGCCGCCGACGGCCGCTACTTCGATCTGGCGATCACCTACGAACGCCTGCTGACGCTGTGGGGATCGTCCGGCCCCGAGGCGCTGGTGAACGCGCTCGACGACCGCGAGCGCGCCCTTCGCAAGAACCGGGCCGACGAGATCGCCGCGTACCAGGCGGTCGGACGCGAACCGCCCCAGGGCCCGGCGCCCGAGCAGGTGACGCTCGAGCCCTCGCTCGAGGTGCTGCGCGCCGCGGGGAACATCGCGCTCAAGCGGACCTCGCGCATCGAGACGACCGCGCGTCTTATGACCCAGCAGGCCCAGCAGGTGCAGCAGGTCATCCAGCAGGCGACCCAACAGGGCGCGGATCCGGCCCAGATCGAGGAAGCGTCGGAGCGGCTGAAACTCGTGCTGACGGAACTGCTCTGGCTGCGGCTCTGGGCGGGCGTGCAGATCAACGACGCCGAGGCGCTGCTGAACAGCATGCGGGATTCGAGCCTGCTGACCGACCCCGTGGCCGTCACGCGCTACGAGGGACTGGTGGCGCTGCACCGGGGCGACTACGCCGCCGCCGAGGCGAAACTCTCGTCGATCCTCAACGCCGATCCGAGGGCGCGCATCGGGATGGCGATGCTCGAGGAAGCGCGGGGGAACACCCGCCGCGCCGCGGCCAATCTCGCGCCGCTCGCGCTGGAGCAGACCGGCTCGATGCTCGGGCTGTACGCCCGTTCGACGATCGAGCGTATGCTCGGTCAGCCGATCGCGCCCGCGCAGGCCGCGTCGCGCCTGCGTGAGTACTTCGCCAGCGTGCCCAGATGGCTTGACGACATGACCCGCGATCCGCGGGAGTTCATGGTCATGGACGCGTCGTGGCCCGAGCGTGCGATGGGCGCGATCGAGGGTCTCACGCTGAACATCCGGCTGCGCAACCTCGGACGCGTGCCACTGCCCGTTGGCCCGAACCTGACGGTGAATTCGCGCCTGCTGCTGTCCCCCGACGTGACCATCGGCGGGCAGAGCCCCGAGGCGCGCCTCGCGCCGGAGGTCGCGGAGTTCGGGCGCGCGCTGCGCGTGATGCCCGGCGAGTCGACGCGCATCACGGTGCAGTCGGACATCGGGGCGGTCGGTGCGGTGCTCGACAACGCGGCGACGCAGGGCGCCACGCTGCGCTGGCAGATCGCGCAGGGGTTTCTTGTGGATCAGGGCGGCGCGTTCTACCG
>JBQLZI010000169.1:0-6054 GCA_052168195.1 Phycisphaerales bacterium | reverse complement strand
CACCTGCCCAACGCCTGCGCCCGCCACCGCGATCGCCGCGCGGATCGCCGGGTACGTGAACGAGGTGATGTTCGTCGACATCTGCCCCTGCAGCGTTGTGACGGCCTTCGCGATCTTGAGCCCGAGGCCGCCCGAACCGGCGAGGTAACCGATGCGCCAGCCGGTCATCGCGTAGGCCTTGCTCATGCCGTTGATGGTCACGACGTGCTCGGCGATGGCGGGCAGCGAGCCGAGCGAGAAGTGGGGGACGGTCCCGAAGGTGATCTTCTCGTAGATCTCGTCGGTGATGACGACAAGGTGCGGCGCCACGGTCTTGATCGCCTCTTCGATGACCAGTGCCAGCCCGCGGAGTTCGTCGGGCGTGTACATCACGCCCGTCGGGTTGCTCGGCGAGTTGATGACGATCGCGCGGGTGCGCTCGGTGATGGCGTCCTTGAGTTGCGCCGGCGACATCTTGAAGCCGGTCTCCGGGGTTGTCTCAACCTCGACGACTTTCCCGCCCGCAAGTTCGATCTGGGGCCTGTACGACACCCACGCCGGGACCGGCAGCACGGCTTCGAGTTGCTCATCGCCCGGGCAGGTGGAATCGAACAGCGAATGGAACAGGCAGAACAGCGAGTGCTTGCCGCCCGCGCCGATGACGACGTGGTCGGCGGTGACGCCGACGATTTTGTTCTCGCGCGTGAGTTTCTCGGCGATGGCCGCGCGGGTCTGCTTGTCGCCCGCCGTGGGCATGTACTTGGTCTGCCCGGCGAGGAGCGCGTCGATCGCGGCCTGCTTGACGATCTGCGGCGTGTCGAAGTCCGGCTCGCCCGCCGCGAATGAGAGCACGTCCATACCCTGCGCCTGCATGTCCTTCGCGCGGTTCATCACCGCGACGGTGGCCGAGGGCGCGAGCGTGGAGACGCGGCGTGAGATCGTCATGGCCAAAGCGTAGCAAGGCGGCAATACAGACGACCGTTGGCTTGTGCCGTACGCCCTCTGCTTCGCTTACACCATCGCGGGTTCGAGGCCCATCGCCCTGGCCATGGCGGCGCCCATGTCAGCCGGGGTCTGCGCGATCTCGAAGCCGGCGTCGCGCAGAGCGGCGATCTTGGATTCCGCCCCGCCCTCGCCGCCGGAGATGATCGCGCCGGCGTGGCCCATGCGGCGCCCGGGGGGCGCGGTGCGCCCGGCGATGAACGCCGCGACCGGCTTGCTGACGTTGGCCTTCGCGAACGCGGCGGCCGCTTCCTCGTCGGTACCGCCGATCTCGCCGATCAGCAGGATGCCGTGCGTGTCGGGATCGGCCTCGAAGGCGCGGAGGCAGTCGATGTGATTCATCCCGCGGACGGGATCGCCACCGATGCCCACGCACGTCGACTGCGCGAGCCCTAGGTTGCTGGTCTGCCAGACCGCCTCGTAGGTCAGCGTGCCCGAACGCGACACGATGCCGACGGCCTTGCCGAGTTTCGCCTCGCTGATGTGCGTGTGGATGTAGCCCGGCATGATGCCGATCTTGCAGCCCGCGTTGGTGTAGGGGGACTTCGACGAATCGCCCGAGCCGGTCTTGGGGCCGGGGGTGATGACGCCCGGGCAGTTGGGGCCGACCAGCGTGATGCGGTCCTTCGCGCTGCGTGTCGCGTTCATCTCGTCGAGCAGCGCGCGGGCCTTGACCATGTCCTGCACGGGCACGCCTTCGGTGATCGCGCAGATGACCGTGATGCCGGCGTCGGCGGCCTCGAGGATCGCGTCGGCCGCGAAGGGCGGGGGGACGAAGATCATCGTCGCGGAGGCGCCCGTCTCGTTCACCGCGTCCTTGACGGTGTTGAAGATCGGCAGGCCGTTGTCGTCTTTCGTGCTGCCCTTGCCCGGGGTCACGCCGCCGACCATCTTCGTGCCGTAGTGGTGGCAGCCCTTGGTGTGGAGGGCGCCGAACGAGCCGGTGATGCCCTGGCAGATGACCTTGGTGTTGGCGTCGACGAGGATGGCCATGGCGCGTCCCTATAGAGGTGGCGGCGGTCGTGTGAGAATCGGGACGGAGGATAGGCCGCGCGCATCCGGGTAGGGGGATGTTCGCCCGCCTTGTGCCGGCGCACGGGAATGGCTCAGCCCGCCGTCCAGGGGAAGCGGTCGGAGAAGTGCCGGTAGAAGAGCCCGATCTGGCGCATGCACACGATCAGGGTGTAGACGAAGACGATGTTCGCGACGAGTTCGGCAAGGAGAATCCCAACGAGCCCCGTCGGGGCGCCGGCGCTCGCCAGCAGCACGTAGAGCGCGATCTGCACGCCGAACGCGAGCAGGAGCATCACCCAGATCATCAGGTACTGCAGCGGCGCCGACAGGATCGTGCGCACCAGCAGGTCGAAACGCACGAGGGTTCCAACGCCTCCCATCGCCACGGCCAGCAGCGCGACGGGGAGCATGAACGCGCTGAACCCGCCCGCGATCGAGGCGCCGAGCACCACCGATTCCTCGCTCGCCCCGGCGAGCAGCATGGCGATCGTGGTCAGGACCGGGAAGAGCGCGAGGAACCCGAACGTCACGAGCATCCCGCCGAAGGCGCCGGGGAGCACCTCCCACCACTCCTCGATCCCCGCGGGCATGGGCAGGTCGTCCTCGCCGCCCGCGGTCTCGACGATCACCTCGAAGCAGTACGCGAACAGCAGCCCGTACCCGACGATCATCGCCAGGATCGAGAACAACCCCGGCGCGAACCCCATGAGCATGAGCACGACGACCAACCCGATGATGGCGGCCGCGCCCGCAGGGGTGAGGGGCGCGAGGAAACTCATCATGGCGTCCGCGGCGTAGGGTCGCTGGCGTCGGGCGTTCCGTGCCTCTTCGAACGCCGCACGCGATGCGCCGGGCGAAGCACTTTCGCGGCGCGTCTCCGGTGCGGCAGGCATCTGGGGCGCGATCCGCGTGACCGTCCGCGGCTTCTCGGGCTCGAGTTCGAGTTCGAGCGGGTGGTCGTCTCCACGGTACCCCTTCATGGGCACGGTGAACTTCTCGCCGCAGGACTTGCACGTTCCGCGCCGGCCTGCTGCCTCAGCGGGAACCCGGATCTTGGCGCCGCACGCGCACCGGAAGTCGATCATGGCCGTGAAGATACCGAGAAGACGCCGGACTTCAAGAGGTCGCGCCGCCTAGCGTTCGCGGGCGACACGAACGCGAGGCACGACACATTTTCGTGGCGTCGCGTCCCTCGAATGCGGAGAGTGCTCGATGCGCGCGATCGTGACAGGTCAGGTCGGGATGGACAAGACGCCGTTCCTCACGTCGGTCCGCGAGTTCGCGGGCGCGCAGGGCGAATCGATCGACCTGTTCCACGTCGGGAAGATGATGTACCGCGAGGCGCCCGACGTGCGCCCGGGGCGCATCCTCGACCTGCCGCTGAGCCGGCTGCAGTCGCTGCGTCGCGCGGTTTTCCGCGACGTGATCGCCGACAGCGCCGACAAAGAGCACGTCATGGTGAACACCCACGCTACGTTCCGGTGGCGCCACGGGCTGTTCCCCGCCGTCGACTTCGACCACATCGAGCGGTTCGCGCCGGACCTCTTCGTGTGCCTGGTCGACAACATCGAGACCGTGCACTGGCGCCTGCACAGCGAGCACGAGATCGACGCGACGCTGAAAGACCTGATGGTCTGGCGCGAGGAGGAGATCCTCGCGACCGAGATGATCGCCAACGCGATGGGCAAGCCCTTCGTCGTCTTCAGCCGCGGGCGCACGGGCGAGAACATCCGCACGATGTTCCGGCTGATCTGCCGCCCGGAGATGCGCAAGGTCTACCCCTCGTTCCCCATGAGCCACGTCGTGGACATGCCCGCCGTGCTCGCGGAGATCGACCAGTTCCGCGCCGCGCTCGCGGAGAAGTTCATCGCGTTCGATCCTGGCGATGTGGACGAAAAACTGCTGCTCGACCGCGCGATCGCCGCGGCCAAGGACGGCAAGGATTTCATCGAGACCACGATCAATCCGGGTGGCGCGAAGGCCAAGCCCGTCAACGTGCGCGTCCCGGTGCGCGGCGTGCTCGACATCGCGGGCGACATCGACGGCCAGATCTACATGCGCGACTTCAAACTCATCGACCAGAGCGACATGATCTGCTCGTACATCCCCGAACTGCCCGGGGGCGTGCCCGGCCTCTCGTCGGGCGTGGAGCGCGAACTCCAGCACGCCTTCGAGCACACCAAAGAGGTGTACGTCGTGTGGAAGCCCAAGAAAGCCCCGTCGCCCTTCATCACCGAGACGGCGACCCGGGTCTTCGGTTCGGTCGAAGAGGCGCTGGGCTACTTCGAGGAGAAGGGCATGTTCGCGCAGACGAACCTGTTCGGGCACTGAGCCCGCCCGTCTTCACCCTCCGCCGCGGGCGTTCATCGCGGTCTGGTAGATCACCCACGCCGCCGCGGCGCTGAGCGCCACGATGAGCGCGACGAGCGTGATGGTGACCGGCTTGCCCGGCAGGCGGCGGGCGCCCTTGGGAGCGGCCTTGCGCCGACGCCCCGCGCTCGCGGCTTTCTCGCCCACGATCCGGTCCGGCTCGCCGGGGCGTTTCTTCTTCCCGCTCTGGGCCTCGATGGGCTTGCCGTCCTTGGTGGGCACGTGGATCAGGGCGCCGCAGGAGTCGCACCGGGCGACCCCGCCGCGGAACGCGCTGTCGATCCGGTGGGGCTTTCCGCAGTTTGGGCAGTCGAGGTTGAGCATCGGGGACAGGAGAGTCTAATGCGCATCGCGCGAGGGGCTATCCTCGCCCGCGATGGAAGCCAGGCCAGGCCACATCCCGGTGATGCTCGACGAGGTGCTGGCCGCGCTGGATCCAGGGCCCGGGGAGACCGTGCTCGACTGCACCGCGGGGCTGGGCGGCCACGCCGCGGCGCTCTCGGAGAAGGTCGGCCCGTCGGGCCGCGTGATCCTCTGCGACCTCGATCCCGGGAACCTTGCGCAGGCCGAGGCGCGGCTGCAACGGCTCGCCGAGTCCGGAAAGGGGGCGAAGAAGGTCCACGCCCTGCACGCAAACTTCGCGGAGGCCCCTCGCCGCATGGCCGAACTGGGCCTGGCGGCGGACGGAGTGCTGGCCGATCTGGGGTTCGCGTCCACCCAGGTCGACGACCCGAGCCGGGGGTTCTCGTTCCAGGGCGATGGCCCGCTCGACATGCGGATGGACCCCACCCGGGGAACCACCGCCGCCGATCTGGTGAACTCGCTGCCCGTGGAGGAACTCGCCGAGATCATCCGGGATTTCGGTGAGGATCGCGCCGCGCGGCGGATCGCGCAGGAGATTGCGGCGGCGAGGGATCAAGCGCCGATAACCACCACGGGACGGCTCGCCGCGATCGTTCGCGCCGCGTCCGGACCGCCCACACGAACCAAGACCGGCCAGCGAATCAGCCCGGCCACGAGGACCTTTCAGGCGTTGCGCATAGCGGTGAACGACGAACTCGGCTCGGTCCGCTCGCTGGTCGAATCCGTCGGCCGCGCGGCGGCCACGCTCGCGCTGCCCGGCGGCGGCGGGGCCACATGGCTCGCGCCCGGCGCACGCGTCGCGGTGATCTCGTTCCACTCGCTCGAGGACCGCATCGTGAAGCAGGGCTTCACCGAACTCTGCCAGCGCTCGCTCGCGACCCCCGCCGCGGGCGCGTCGCGCAGGCGTCCCGACGCCGTCGAGGCGGCAACACAAGAGATCGATCTGAACCCGCGCGCTCGATCCGCTAAACTCCGGGCGATCCGCCTGTCGGGCGGGTTCAGCGAGCCACCGAGATGATCCGACCGACGCCGCGGGGCGCACTCCCGCGTGCGACGCTTCCGCCCGCCGACGGACCGGCCGGGCGACATCCTGAGATCGATGACCGCGACTCGCCGCCGCAAGGACGCCGATGATGATGAGCCGCGAACTGAAACTCGCGTTGATACTTGGCTTCGCCGCCGTGATGGTGGTGGGCGTGCTGCTCTCCGATCACATGAGCGGCGCGCGTCAGGCCCGGATCGAGGAGCGTTCGCTCCAGACGCCCCCGCTCGTGCTGCAGATGCCGACCGGCGGGGATTACTCCCCCCAGCAGACGAACGAGCCCC
>JBQLZI010000168.1:0-6081 GCA_052168195.1 Phycisphaerales bacterium | reverse complement strand
CACGCGGGCGGAGATCATCGAGTGCTGGCCGCGCACGCGGGCCTGCTGCGCGTCGGCGGCGGGCACGACGGTGACCCCGACGAGCGCGAGGAGCAGCGCCGCGTTGAGCATGATGAGGGATCGGACGGGCGACGGGCGCTTGGTGGCGGGCATGGGCGCGTCTCCGGAAGGGTGCTCAGTCGAGGTGGCCGCGCTTGCTGGGGATGAGACTCACCCCGATGGTCAGCAGCGCGAGGACGGCGAACACGCCGTAGTAGATGAAGGTCGGGGGGTCGTCGGGCTGGGTGGGCCGCGGCGGGCCGGTGGCGCTCTGGGCGAAGGCCTGCGCGGCGGCGAAAACGCCGAGCGAGAACGCCGCGACGCCTAGGCGGCGGAGGGGCGCAACGAAGGTGGATCGGGTGTCGCTGGTCATCGGGATCACGGTACGGCGAGGTGCAGGGGGTGTAAAGCGTGATTCGGCGTGGGGGCCTCGTCGGTTCCAGCGGGGCAGAAAGGCCGGCTGACGCGCTCGAACACGGCCGACGGCAGGTGCACGGTCCGCCAGCGGGCCGACCGGACCCGCATGTTCGCCTCGTAGTCGGGCAGGGTGACGGTGAGCACGGCGTACCAGCGGCCTCGGTGGGCGAACACCTCCTGGAACAGCCCGTCCGGGGGCTGCTCGGCGCACCAGTACGCGAAGACAAAGGCCGCCTCGGACCCTTCGCCAAAGAGCGCCCGCCACGTGCGCATGGAGTCGACGTCGTCCTGGGTCACCCAGTTCTGGGGCCGCGACCACCCGGCGCCGCGCCCTTTGGCGGCGCGGGCGATCTTGCGGCCCTTCACGTCGAGGAGCAGGTTCCCCTCGGCGCCGTAGACCACGAAATCGAACGACTTGAGGGAGCGCTCGACGTCATCCGCCGCGTGTCCGAAGCGGGCGCCCTCGGGCAGGAGCGCGTTCTTGGCCTCGTCGACGGCGACGTACGGCACGCGCCGGGCCCGGAGATACCCCTCGAACGCCTGCTCGTAGTGGTGCCGGCGCTGCGCCATGGACGCAGCGTACCACATCGCACGGGCTGCGAACCTCGGGATTACTCGATGTACGCGTCGCCGGTGTCGGCGCGGATCACGATCGTGACCGAATCGGTCTCGTCCGCGGTGAGGACGATGCGTTGGTCGACGCTGGGCGTGAGGCGCCCGAAGGCGTCGAAGACGATCTCGGGGAGCGAGCCGTCCTCGATGTCGTCCTTGTCGACGCCCTCGGGGGTGATGACGACGCCTTCGAGGGTGGTGTGGTCGCCCTCCCCGAAGACGATCGCGTAGTCGCCGCCGATGCCGGTGGGCATCTCGATGGGCGTTTCGGGCTCGTCGCTCTGCGCGAGGAAGTAGCCCGCGCCCTCGGCGCTGATGACCACGCGGACGGGATTGGAGGGATTCTGCACGCTGAGGGTGCGCGCGTTGTAGACGTCCGCGATGAAGAGGTTGGCCGCGGCGAGGGCGCGTGTGCGGCTCGTCGAGCCGAGCGAGGGGATCGCGATGAAGAGGATGATCGACATCACCGCGAGGGTGACGAGCAGGTCGATCATGGTGAGGCCGCGCCGCGCGTTCAATTGCCGCCTCCCAGCAGCCCCTCGAGCACGTTGGCGAGCACGCCCTTGGATTCCTCCTCCTCGTCGTCGGGCGCCGCGTCGTCGTCTCGCCCGCCGGTGATCGCGGCGGCTGCGCGCAGGACGCCCTCGACGCCCGAGATCGAGCGCGCGAGGAGGGTGTCGCCCGCGACGGGGATCACCGAATCGGAGATCGAGCCGAAGGAGCCGGCCTCGATGGCGCGGGCCGAGCCGCGGCGCATCGGGACGATGACGATCTTGGCGTTCATCCGCGGGTCGGGATCGGTGACGGTGTCGGGGCCGGGCTCGTCCGGGTCGGGATCAACGCCGGCGGCGTCGAACTCGTCCTCGACGTGCGTGAGGAGCGTGTCGAGGCCCGCGGCGTTGGAGAACGAGGCGAGCGCGTCGCGCAGCGTGTCGTAGCGGTCGCTGTCGTAGAGCGGGCCGTAGGGATCGGAGAGGCCGGCGCCGGGGTTGAGCGCGTGGTCGTAGAACACATAGGACGCGTTGCGGACGAGCACATCGCGCCCGGAGATGCGCCCGAGGATGGTCGACGCCTCACGCAGGTCGACGTCGGCGGCGGGAGCGTGGATATCCGCGATGACGATCGCGCCGCCTTCGATAGTGACGCTTTGGCCGCCTTGGCCTCCGCCATCTGCATCGATAAGGAAGACACGGATGTCGGACGCGTCGAAGGCGCCGGAGATCGACTCGTGGGTGCGCGAGGTGTTCATCGCGACGGCGATGGGCAGGCCGAAAACGGCGTTGTCGATGGAGAGGTCGTCGAGCACGTAGAACTCGACGGAGGATTCCTTGTCGAACATCTCGATGTTGGCGCGGTCGTAGACGTTGATGTCGTCGCGCACGAGGATCCGGACGTTGCCCTTGATGCGCAGGGTCGAGCCGCCCGCGACGGTGAGGTCGTTCACCGAGTAGTCGGGCGAGACGTCTTCGTCGAAGATGAAGGTGCAGCCGGCGGTGACGTAGATGTCGTTGTAGTCGGGGCGGGTGGATGTGTACGTGGACCCGGCGTTCCAGGTGATGACGGTGGGGCCGCCGCCGATGCTGGAGAGCGCCGTGGGCACGCGGGCCGACGCGGTGGGGAACTGGAGTTCCGTCTCGAGCCCGCCGCCAAACGTGCCCGAGGCGGCGACCGTGCGCAGGGACGAGGTCGCGTCCTGATCGACGATCAGGCGGGTGTTGACGAGACTCCCGGCGCCGCTCGTCGCGAGCATCCCGGACGGCCCGAACCCCACGCCGATGTTGGCGATGAAGTGCGTGGGCCCGCGCTCGCTGCCGGGCCACGGCGCGATCAGCGAGGAGTTCTGGATGCGCAGGCGGTCGGTGGCGAAGACCGCGAACTCGCGCATGAAGGGGTCGAGGGCTTCGGTGACCTTGTTGGTGCGCCGGCGCAGCAGGACGCGCTGGTCGACTGCCCCCAGCCCGTCGGCGGAGCCGAGCGAGGAGAGGATCAGGCGGGCGTCGTCGGCGTTCGCCGCGTCGCCGGTGTCAGACGTGACAAGCGCGTCGGCGCCGCCCACGCCGAAGATCTGGCCCGAGATGAGTTGCTTGCTGTCGTCCGGGTCGAGGGTGTAGGAGGTTTCGAGAATCGCAACGCCCAGGTTCGCGCCGGAGACGGCGGCCCAGCGGGCGTTGGACGCGATCTCGGCGTTGGCGCCGAGCGCGGGCGCGGCCTGGCGCGCGGCGAGGTACGACGCGCTGAGGACGGTGGCCGTCGCGAGGGCGACGAGGACGAGCAGCATGGCGACGCCGCGCCGCTTCGAGGCGCGGGCCGTGCGGGGGACGCGGGGTTTCATCGTGCCGGGCTCCTGTGATCGGGCATACCGAAGGCGACCAGCATCTGGGTTGTTTCGAGCGATTCGTCCTCGTCGTCGGGGGCGGCGGGTTCGTAGAACCGCACGCGCAAGCGGAGGCGTTTCGCGTCGGTCGGGGTTTCGTTGCTGGGCTCCCAGACCGCCTCGGCCACGCCCGACACGAGCGTGGTTTCGGCGATCATGCCGCCCATCGCGAAGGCGTCGAACATGGCGATGAAGTTCGACGACGCGGGGGACACGGAGTTGGTGGACTGCTTGCGCGCCTCGTGCCACGCGTCGGGCATGGAGAAGCGTCGTGATTTGATGACCTTGGCGGCGGGGTCGTACTCGAGCACCCGCACCTCGAGCAGGTTGACGAGGTTGGGTCCGAGGTCGTCCTCGAGCCAGAGCGCGACCTTCGTGCCGTCCTCGGACACCTGCAGCACCGCGAGCGATTCCTCGACGTAGGCGCGCACGGCCTGGCGCGCGGCGTGGGTGCGCAGCAACGCGGAGCGGGCTTCGCGGTCCGCCTCGGCGACGGAGCCCACGGTGGTCATCATCGAAGCGACGCCCAGCGCGACCATCGCGGTGACCGCGATGGCGAGCATGAGTTCGACGAGCGAGACGCCCAGGCGGGATCGGTTCATCATCGTGCGGCGCATCAGCCACCTCCCGCGGGTTCGGGGACGAAGAGTTCCGCGGAGACGAGGTCGCGGTCTTCGTCGAACACGGTGACGCGGAGGAGTTTGCCTCGGACGATGACGCCGACGGCCTCTGCCTTGATGTCGGTGTCTTCGACTTCGACGCGCCGGCCGATCATCCAGTAGGTGTCGGGGTAGTCCTCGCCGTCGAGCGTGGCGAGGGCGCCGACGGCCTCTTCGGCGCCGTCGTACTTCGAGAGGTCGTCGTAGTCCTCGGACCACAGTTCGCTCAGGAGGTCGTCGACGGCCAGCGAGCCGAGGAGGAGTTTCTGCCCCTCGATGGCGGCGGACTGGCCCGCGGCGATGGCGGTGGTGAGCGCGAGCACGGACATCAGCAGGATCGCGCTGGCGATCAGCGATTCGATGAGCGTGAGGCCGCGACGGGATGGGGAACGGAGTCGCTTCATCGGGGTCTTCCGAGAACCGGTGGGCGCGGCGACCGCGCCCGGCATATGCAGGATCGGCCCGGTTCGGGGCGGGGTTTGCGCTCGTTGGGGAGGTGGCGGCGCAGAGCTCGTGAAAGGCGGCGCCGTCGCCCTATTCTCCGCGCAACCCGCGCCGTCGCGCCCCGCGAGCGGCGGTTTGCGGACGGTCCGGTAGGGCGTCCCGGGGTGCATACCGGTCCGGGAACCTGCGCGTGCAACTTGCTTCACGGGCGCGGGTCGCGGACGATCCCGACATCACCCGATGCTCCGCCGCTTCCCCAGGACCATTCTGAAGATGCTCGGCGCCGACCTCGGCCGCCTGGTGGTGGTGAGCGCGTCGGTGCTGGTGTCGATCGTGGCGTTCGCGGCGGCGGTGAAGCCGCTGAGCGACGGGACGCTCTCGCCCGGGCAGGCGCTGGCGTTCATGGTGCTGGCCTCGCCGCCCATGCTGATGTACGCGCTGCCGTTCGCGGCGGGGTTCGCGGCGACGCTGGCGTACCGCCGGTTCGCGGCGGACAACGAGGCGAACGCGGCGTACGCGGGGGGCGTGTCGCATCGCGCGGTGCTGACGCCCGCGGTGGCGGTCGGGCTGGTGCTGCTGCTGGTGATGCTCGCGCTGCAGCAGTCGCTGATCCCGCGGTTCCTGCGGCAGATGGAGGAACTGGTGACGCGCGACGTGGCGCAGTTGCTGGTGAACGCGGTGGAGCGCGGGGATTCGCTGCGCATCGAGGACGCGCTGATCCACGCGGACGGCGCGACGCGGCTCGAGCGCGACGAGGTGAGCGGGGCGCGTGAGCGGCTCTCGCTCGAGGGCGTGCTGGCCATCGGCCCGGCGCCGGACGGCGGCATCGCGTGGGAGGCGACCGCGCAGCGGGCGATCGTGTGGCTCTTCGACGCGGACGCGCCTGCCCTGGCGCGCCCGGGCGTCGAGACCGCGCCGCCCGAGGAGGGCTCGACGATCGTCGTGCTGCAACTCTTCAACCAGAGCATCGTGCGCGAGGGGCAGGGCGCGTCGCGCACGAGCGGCGACGTCTACCGCTTCGCGGTGCCGGGCGCGTTCAGTGATGAGCCGAAGTTCCGCGACTGGAGCGGGCTGCGCGACCTGCGTCGCGACCCTGACCCGATGCCCAGCGTGGACCGGAGGCGCCGCGCGCTCGCGCAGGCGCTGGCCCTCGACGAGACGCTGCGCGCGGCGCGGCTGGGCGTGGAAGGCGACGGCGTGCTGGCGCTGCGCGACGAGGACGGCCAGTGGGCGCGGCTGACGGCGGGCGACATGGCGTGGGACGCGCAGCGCAACGCGTACCGGCTGTCGCCGCCGAGCGGGGAGTCGGCGGTCGAACTGCTGTGGCGCCTCGAAGGCGGGCGGGCGCGGATCCAGCGCGCGGGGCGCGCGTGGATGCGCATCGAGCCGCCCGCGGGCGTCGCCGGTCCGGCGGTTATCACGCTGGAACTCGAGGACGTGGCGACGCGCGAGCCGGGGAGCGAGTCTGCGGCGAGCGCGGGGGAGACCGTGCGCCGCGAGGTCGAGCATCGGGGGCTCCGGTTGCCCGGCTCGGAC
>JBQLZI010000167.1:0-6082 GCA_052168195.1 Phycisphaerales bacterium | reverse complement strand
GTCGCAGGGCGGATTGGCAAGCGAGGGATGCGTCGAAAGGCCGTGGCCGCTCATCGGGTCTCCAGGAAGTGTCGTGCGTGTTACGCCGAAGCGGGCGCGTGCGCCCCGCCTCGTTCGTTCGATCCGGCCCCCGCCGGCTTGAGGGGCGTGAACCCGAGCGATGCCCCCTCGCGCGCGCCGAGCAGTTCGATCGCCCGCGCCGGAATACGCACGCCCTCGCCGTCCTCGGCAAAGCCGCAGCACACCGCGCGGAACTCCTCACTCAGCGCGTGCTCGCCCTCGACGCTCACGATCGCCTCGCCGCCGAAACCCGGATCCCCGCGCTCCGCGGCGCCCGCCAGCGGCCGGCGCGTGGTCGCCTTCACCACGCTGATGTCCTCGGTCTTCGCCTCGAGGTGCGGCCCGCCGTCGAACGGGTCCACCATGTCGTGGTACTCGAACCCGATCTTCTCCAGCATCCGCCGCGCAGGAATCGTCTCGATGTTCACCTTCCCCACCACCCGGCGCGCCTCCGCCGTCAGCAGCGACAGGTAGATCTCCTCGCGCGGCAGCAGCGAGGTCATGAACTCCCGCGAATTCTGGCAGAACCGGTCCGCTTCCTCGTAACTCAGGTTGATGAACCGGCGCCCGAACGCTTCCCAGAACTCGTTCCGCCCGTCGTCGGTGATCGGCGCCATCATCTCCGCCAGCACCCGATCCCCGAAGATCGACCGGTGCAGCGCGATGAAGTGGAACCGCACCAGCGCGAGTTGCTTGCCGAGTTTCGCCTTGTGCCCGCGATAACTCGGCTGCAGGATCAGCCCGCCGATCTCCGTCGGGCCGCTCTCGTCCAGCTCCAGTTTCGCCGTGACGTGCGTCGCGCCGTTCTGCAGGTCCGTGCTGAAGAACTCACGCTTGCGCAGGCGCAGCGCCAGGTTCGGGTTCCCCGGCCCGCCCATCCGCGCCACGACCTGGCTCGTCCCCAGCGCGTTGCCCGTGTCGGGGTCGACCAGCGTGAACATGAACAGCGGCGACGCCGTCGCCAGCCCCTTCCCGAGCCCAGGACGCCCGGTCGCCGCGCCGTGCAGCACCTCGCCCTCGAACGAGCGGCGGCTGCGCCTGATCTTCTCCCCGATGATGTCGCGGTCCGGCGGCAGGTTGATGAAGTAGACCATCTTGGCCAACTTCACCAGCGTGTCGAGGTCGTCGAGTTTCGTGGGTCGGATGACGAACATCGGAGATCCCTTCCGCGTCTTCGCTCAGCCGTTCGCGACCTTCTCGAGCGCACGCTCGATGATCCGGAACGCTTCGGGCCACACCTTCTCGTCCATGACGCCCAGCGGCGGCAGCATCCGGATGTGGTACGGGTCGTGCCCGCAGTACAGCGCAATCAGTCCCTCGTCGAAGCACGACTTCACCGACTTCATGATCTTGCCCTTCTCGCCCGCGAACGGCGTGAAGCGCATCATCCCGCCCACGCCGCCCACGATGTCCGCCGCGCCGGGCGCGGGCGGGAACCAGTTCGGGTGCTTCGCCGCGAGGTTGCGCACCTGCTCCACGAACAGCGCGTGATGCTTCGCGTGCCTGCCGTTCGGGCCGTACGCGTCGCCGTCGAGCAGCCGCTCCAAGATCCGCTTGCCCACCGCCGCGCTCACCGTCGAGCCCAGGAACGTGCCCGCGATCAGCCCCGGCTTGGGGTTCATCTCCTTCGTGTACAGCGTGGCGCAGAGCTGGCTCATCTTGCCGACCGTCACGACGTCGACGTGCTCGCCAAGGCCCAGCGCCTCGAACGCGAACATCGTCGTCGTGCGGCCGAACGCCTGCACCTCGTCGTCCCACACCGGGATGCCGTTCGCCTTGCACACGTCGATCAGCGCCTTGAAGAACTCCGGGGGCGCGGTGTTGAACCCGCCCTCGCCCTGGATCAGCTCCATCTCGAACGCCGCGTGCTGGTTCGGGTAGCGCTTGATGTACTGCTCGAGGTGCCACACGCACATGTCGATGTACCGTGTCTGACCAGACACGTCGCCCGCGCCCATCCGCCGCGCCGCCACGTGGTCGTAGAACGGCATGTAGTCGATCATCGTGTTGAGCGGGATGCCCTCGCGCCCGCCCGCCGAGTCGCCGATCTGCGCCATCGTCACCGTGCGGCCCAGGAAGCAGTCCTGGAACGCGATGATCCGCGGCGCCCCGCCCTTCTTCTGGAAGCAGATCTTGATCGCGTTCTCGTTCGCCATCGCGCCCGAGTTGCTCAGGAACACGTGCGCGAGATTGCTCGAGCGCTTCGCCTGCTCCAGCAGGATGTGCGAGAACTCGTAGGGCTCGGCGTTCGCCTGGAAGTGCCCCTGCATCCAGAGGTCGTTCGTCGCGGCGGCCCGCGTCGCCGTCCGCACCAGGTCCGGGTCGCTGTGCCCGAAAAAGTGCACGCCGATGCCGCCGAGCATGTCGAGTTTCACCGACCCGTCGATCATCTCGACGTACGGCCCGTTGCCGGCGCCGCTGCCCATGTACGCCGCCATGAACTCGCGCCCGCGGTCCTCGCCGGCCATCTTCAGGAACGCGTCGAAGTCGACCTTGTGCTTGTCGCTGATCGGCCCGCGCACCTGCGTGATCGTCTCGCTCGCCGCGCGCACCTCGCGCTCCACAAGGTCCAGCGCCTGCTGAACGCCCGCGCTGCCGCGCAGCCGCTCACCGGCGGTCATCGTGGCCGGCGTGGTCTTGGAAGAGGTCTGTGCCGTGGTGCTCATGTCGATCCGATTTCCGTAAGAAGTAATGGACGTCAGACGCCGCCTTGCTCGGTCAGCCGGTGCACGAGCACGGCCATCAGTTGCGCACGCTCCACCAGACTGTCGAGTTCGATCCACTCGTCCGTGGTGTGCAGCCCCCCGCCGCGGACGCCCAGCGTGTCGATGCACGGCAGCCCCGCGCTCTGCAGGATGTTCCCATCGCACACGCCGCCGGTCTTCGCGAAAGGCAGTTCCTGCCCCAGCGAGCCGGCCGCGCGCCGCGCCTCCAGCGCCAGCCGCTCGACCTCGGGCGTCATCGGCTTCGCGGGGCGGTTGAAACTCGTATGAACCTTAAGCGACGGCATGGCGTTCTCGGGCGTCTCCAGCGCTGCCAGCATGGCCTCCAGTTCATCGGCCACTTCCTGGCTCGGGAACCGGACATTCCCCCACGCGCACGCCCGCGAAGGCACCGCGTTCGTCGCCTCCCCACCCTTAAGCGGCCCGATATTGATGATCCGCCCCTTCTCGAGGTCGGGCATATCCGCGACAGCGACGATCGCGCGCGCCAGTGCCGTCACCGCGCTGACCCCCTCCTGGAACGCCCGCCCGACGTGCGCCGAGCGGCCGTGGGTCTCGATCATGAACTGCCCGGAGCCCAGCCGCTCCGTGACGAGTTCGCCGCCGGGCAGCGCCGGCTCGATCACCAGCCCCACGTCGTGCTTGGCCGCCTGGGCCCGCAGCACCGACTCGCTGTGGTAACTCCCCGTCTCCTCGTCGCTCGTCAGCACGAACGTCCACGATGGCTCGACACCCTCCTCGTGCAGCGCCTCCAGCGCCGCGACCGTCGTCACCAGCCCGCCCTTCATGTCGACAACGCCCGGGCCGTGGCCCGCCTTGCCGTCGGGCGACACCGTGAACGAGCGGAACTCGCCTTTGGGGTCGAACACCGTGTCGAGGTGCCCCGCGAACAGGATCCGCGGCGACGCCTTCCGCAGGTGCGCACACACAACGCTCGGCGGCGGGTCGCCGCTCGCCGCGCCGAGCAGCCACTCGGGCTTGGGATCGCCGCGCACGACTTCGACCGCCGCGCCGATCGCGCGCAGCCGGGTTGTCAGCAGGTCGCGGACTTCGTCCAGCCCGGGCGTGTGGTTGAACCCGGTCGGGATCTCGACCAGTTCACGCAGTTGCTCGATCAATTCCGCACGCCGCCGCGCAATCCTCGCGCACACACGCTCTTCCACCGCGCTGAGCGGGCGGCTTTCGGACGACGAAACCGTGCGTGCGGATGACATCGCAGGATCGTAGCCGACGCCCGGCGCCGATGCCGTGCGCTATTCCGCCCACTCCCCCCGGTACACGATCGTCGTCGCGCCCGTTTTCAGGATCTGCCCCTCGCCGTCGGCTTCGACGAGCAGTTCGCCCCCGGGCAGCGCAACGGTCGCCGGTGAATCGAGCAGCCCCAGTTCCCGGCCTACGGCGAACACGGCGCAGGCGCCCGTCCCGCACGCCTCCGTCAGCCCGGCGCCGCGCTCCCACGACCGCACCTCCACGCGGTCGCGCCCGGCTCTCGTCGCGAACTGCACGTTGATGCGTTTCGGGAAGCACGGGTGGGTCTCTATGGCCGAGCCCCGGTGCGTCACGAACGCGATCGAAACCAGCGAGTCCGTGAACACCACGAAGTTTGGTGTGCCCACCGACACGAGCCCGCCCTGCACCCCTTCGAGCGCCGCCATCGTCACCCGCCCACGCTGCTCCACGCGACCGGCCCGCGCGTCGTCAAAGCCCACCGCGACGGCATCAAAGCGCGGAGCCCCCATCCCGACGCGCACCTTTCCCTCCCCCATCATCTCGCACGCCTTCAAACCCGTGCCTGTCTCGATCAGCAGCGCGTCTCCCGCGTGATATCCCCGCTCGAACGCGAGCCGCGCGACGCAGCGCACCCCGTTGCCGCACATCTCCGCCTCGCCTCCGTCGGCGTTGAACACGCGCATGCGCACCCCCGCGCCATCGACGGACGCGGGCTCAAGCGTGAGCAACTGATCGGCCCCCACCCCGCGCCGCCGGTCGCACATCGACTTCGCGAGCGTGTGAAGCGGGCGGGACGCCAGCCCGGGATCCTCGAAGACATCGAGGATCACAAAGTCGTTGCCCAGCCCGTGCGCCTTGGTGAATCGAACCATTGCCCGTGCGGCCCCCTTGTCCAGGAACATTCATCCCTTCATCGACAGTACCGCGAGTGTGCCTTCAACGCACGCCATGAGCAAGAGCGCCGCCAACGTCGCCGCCTTGATCCGCCGGGCGGCCCGATCCGCCGGCGTCCGGGCGACCGGGGCGCCGACCAGCGCGAGCAGGCGCCGCCGGCGCTGCCCGATGCTGCCGTGTCGCCAGAAGAAACGCTGGGTCGGGATCGCGTTGAACCGCGCCACCGAGGCCAGCGCGTCGGCCATCACCGTCGCCGCCCCCTCCGAGATCGTGGCGTGTTTCTCCGCTTCGGTGTCGAGCCCGCTGAGCGACTGCACCGCGAAGGCGTCCGCCTGCCGCTCGAACGCGCGGCTCACGAACCCGAACGCAACCGCCGCGCACACGAGCGACGCCGCAACGCTCACCGATTCCGCGACCAGCGAGAGCGCTGTGCCCCGCGTGTCCCATCCCGTCGCCGCCGACAACACTTCGAACGGGATCAGCACGATCGCGCTGCCGAACCACACCGCCGCGACCAGCGCCGCGAGCAGCCAGGGCAGGTGACGACGCCGGATGTGCGCGATCTCGTGGGCGGCCACCGCCTCGACCTGCTCCTCGGGCAGCGACTCCAGCAGCGCATCGGTCAGCAGGATGTACCGCACCGGCGCCACGATCCCGATTACCGCCCCGTTCAGCATCTCGCCGTTCGTGCGCCACACGCGGATATCGCGGCAGCGCACGCGGTGACGCGCGCACAGCCCGCGCAGCCGCTCGCGCATCTCGCCCGAACCAAGCGACACCGTCCGCCACACCCGCATCATGATCGGCGGCGTCAGCACGAACGCGACCGCTACGCCCAGCAACTGCGCCGCGGCCATCGCGCCCTGCGCCGCGCTCGAGTCCATCGAAACGCCGAGCCGTACTGCCCCCATCGCGATGCTCTCGCTCCACAGCCAGATCAGCGCGAGCGGAACCAGCACGATCATGGCGCCCATCCGGAACTGCTCGATCCCGTACGCCCACGCGCTCCGCGGCCCGTGCAGCGGCCGCCCCTCGTCGAGCGTCCGAACCAGCGAGGCGTTCCACAGCACCCGCACGACCATCCCAAACGACGCCCATGACGCGATGAACACCGCGAGCGCCGGCGCAACCGCCGCCGCCTCGCCATCCACCTGAGCGGGGGGCTCCTCGACCGT
>JBQLZI010000166.1:0-6088 GCA_052168195.1 Phycisphaerales bacterium | reverse complement strand
ACCTCGCCGGCTGCACAACGACCTCGGGCCTTTCGTGGAAACTCCCCGGGCGCGTCGGCGATTCGCCCATCATCGGCGCCGGGCTGTACACCGACAACGACGCCGGCTCCGCCGGCGCCACCGGACGCGGCGAAGCGGTCATCCAGATCTGCGGCGCCCGGACCATCGTCATGCGGATGGCCATGGGCGATCACCCCACCGACGCCTGCCTCTACGCCGCGAAGATGATCGCCGACAAGACAAAGATGAAGCGCCTCCTCGACGCGAAGGGCCGCCCCAACTTCGACGTGAAGCTGTACGCCCTGCGCAAGGACGGCGCCTTCGGCAGCGCATCACTCTGGTCCGGCGCAACGTTCGCCGTCTCCGAAGGCGGCCGCCACCGCCAGGAACCCGCGGCGTACCTCTACGAGCGCGAGTGAGACGAGGGCAATGAGCAACAGGCAGTGGAAAGTGAGCCATCGCGCTCCCGCACACTCTCCTGTTCACCGAACGTGAATGAGAGAGTGCAGGGTGAGGGCCGCGCCTTCTGCTCCTATTTCCCCCCGTCGTCTTCTTCTCTTTTCTGCGTGCCACTGGCGGCCTGCCCGCCAGTACTCCCGC
Organism: Phycisphaerales bacterium; assembly: GCA_052168195.1. Lineage (GTDB taxonomy): Bacteria > Planctomycetota > Phycisphaerae > Phycisphaerales > UBA1924 > JAHBXC01. Next base: position 5,488 of record JBQLZI010000166.1, on the reverse strand, counting down.
CCGCGGCGCGGGCTCAACATCTCGCCGCGTGCTTGTTCCACCCGCACTCGCTGCACCCGTGCGCGAAGTCGTGCTTCAGGTCGTACGCGCAGCGCGGGCATTTCCCCTTGCGCCTCCTCCGCCGCGCACGCACCGCGGGAACGAACACCAGCAACGCGGGCGAGCCGAGGATCGCCGTGTTCGCGATCAGACCGCGCCACATTGGATCCAACGGAATCTGTGCCTCGCGGCCGCCGGGAAGTGAAGCCGTGAACGGAATCGTCACGATGGGATAGTGGTGTGGCGGACGATGACCGGCTGTCAATTTCGCCGGATCAATACCTCTCCATGCGGAGCATGCGAGGAACGGCCATCCAACCGCGTATTGACCGCCAACGTGAAACGTTCCGATTCTTTGCTGATCGAGTCGCACCCATGCCGGAACGCTCTTTTGCAGGCCGGGAGCGAGTTCAATTCGACTTGCCGAACGAATGCCGAAGCCGGTGGCGTAGAAGACGCTGTACTTCTCCGGCGAAGCCGAAGCCCGCCGTTCGCCATTGAGCGCCGATCCCCAAGTCTGAATCGCCACCACCATCGCGGCGTTGATCGCGAACCCCACGACAACCCACGCGACCGCAAGCATCAACACGCCGCGTGCCCGTGATCGCCCGTTCCGGCCCATGCGCACACCTTACCGCGCAAAGAACAACCCCCGACGATCACTCGCCGGGGGCCGTTCGTTTCACGGAAAAGAAAGTCTCGTGCGCGTCCGCGTTCAGCCGCGGCGACGGCCGACGGCCAGCAGGCCCGCGGCGCCGATGAGCGCGGCGGTCGCCGGAGTCGGGATCGGGATCGGCGGGATCTGCCCGCGGATCTCGCCGCCCGGGAACGTCGACGTGTGGATGTTCACGTACAGGTTCCCGTCAACGAACGCCTGCTGAACGACATCGGGATCGCTGTTGATCGCGCCGAACGTGCCGCCGGCGGCGACGTCGGTCAGGTTCAACTCGATGCCGAGGCCCGACTGCGCGAACGACCCGAGGAAGCCCAGGTCGATCACGATCCCGCCGTTGGAGCCCGCGGGCGCCAGGTGGATGTGCACCGGCGTGCTGTTGGGACCGGCGCCCATCAGGTTGCCCAGCGGGATGCCCACGACATACAGCGAAATGTCGAACGTGTCGTCGGTGGTGTCGTAATCGACGGTGCCGATGCCGATCGCCGACGTGCCCGTGGGGGTGGGCTGCTGGTCGCCGGTCAGCATGAAGTTCGCGGAAAGGATGCCGGCGTTCGCGGACGCGGCAAGGGCGAGCGCGCTGAACGCACCCGTAGTGCTGATCTTCATCTCTCAGATACCTCCTTGTGCCGCCCTCGCCGTGCGGGCGAGAGCGTCTGACTCACGGATTCCTGTTGTCCTCCCCGTCGCCGGATGTGCCGCCGGCGCGGGACGGTCGTCCGCGTGTGCAACGCGGAACGACACCCCCATTATTCGGGCGGATTTCCCGCTTGCATACCCCCTTTTTGCGAGAATCCCGCAAAGAGCGCAGATGGCGCAGGTCCGCCACGCGCCCGGCGCGGATCAACCCTGCCCGGTCGAAGGCGGGTCGGGCTCCGTTCGCTCGATCGTCGGCCGAACCCCCGTCGACCGGTACGCGCCGCGCGCCGAGGCGTACGCATCGGGCGACACCTTCAGGTCCGGCTCGCCGTTGGGGCCAAGCCCTTGCCCGCACTGGTGTTGCCGGTGCAGTTCCTTCAGGAAGGGCACGCACCACCGGCAGCCCGTGCCCGCGCCGAGGCACTCGCTGATCAGCGATGGCACTTCGGGGTTTTCCCTGGTGAGGTACGCCCGGATCTTCCGCAGCGTCACCCCGAAGCACAAGCAGACTCGGTCATCCGGATCCACGTCCAACTGTACCCCCGACGCATCCGCCCAACCGGACACCCACCCGACATCCGCCTCGCTCTGTCCGAATCCACCCCCCACATCGCGGCGAACCCACGCCCAGTCCCGCACCAGCGGGCTTCGTACCCCCGCCCGATGCCGGCCGCCCGCCACGACGCGACCCACCGGCCATGGAGGATCCGATGCTTTCCCAGACCTGCGAGTACGCCCTCCGAGCCGTCGCCTGCCTCGCGCAGCGCCCCGGAGAATTCGTCACCGCAAGCGACCTCGCCGACGCGACCAGCGTCCCGTCCGACTACCTCTCCAAGGTGCTCCAGCAACTCGCCGGCGCCGACGTCGTGCAGGGCCGTCGCGGCGTGGGCGGCGGATACCGCCTCGCCCGCAAGCCCGAAGACATCACCTTCTACGACATCGTCGAAGCCATGGGCATCATCAACCGTCTCCGCGCCTGCCCGACCCACGGCGACGAGGCCAAGGGGCTCTGCCCCCTTCATAAGACCGTCGATCAGGCCCTCGAAGCCGCCGAGAACGTCTTCCGCGCCAAGACCCTCGCCGACCTCATCAGCGAGGACGACAACGGCACGCTGTGCGTCAACAACAACGACGCCTCGACCGCCGCGCCGTCGGTCGCCGAGCGCACCAGCGCGCTGAAGGCGACCTCTACCCGCCGCGGCAGCGACGTCAACATCGTTGAGGACCGCATCGCCCGCGCCAGCACCAACGGCCACCGGTCCGTCGACGACGAGTTCGACGACACCGCCCGCGCCGCCCGCGCGCCGGAAGTGAAGGTCTCGCGCTACACCGCCTCGGGCAAACTCAAGGCGCGCCCGCGACGCATCCCCGCCGACTGATCCTCCCTCTTCCTCTTCCTTGCCCCGGAGAGAGGCCGCCCGGCGCTCCTGACCCCGCGCCGGGCACGAACGCACTGGATCACGGACAGCAAACCACTCCAGTCACGATCCCCCCTCTCCGACGACGCGCCCGCTCCGCCCCCGGCAGCGGGCGTTGTCTTTTTTTCGCGACGGTTCCCCTACCATCGCCCACGATGCCCACCGAGCCGACGCAGACCAACCCGACCGACGCCGCGCCCTCCGCCGAGGCCCTGCACGAACTCGAACTCCAGCGCCGGCGCAACCGCGACGCCATGCGCGACCTCGGGGCCGATCCCTACGGTCGGCGCGTCGACGATCTCCTCTCCCTCGCCGACGCCCGGGCCAGGTACGACGAGGCCGCCGACGCCGACCATCAGGCCCGCGGCAAGGACGAGGGGTTCACCGACAGACGCCCCGTCGTCAAGGTCGCCGGCCGCGTCATGCTCCACCGCGACAACGGCAAACTCGTCTGGATGCAGCTGCGCGACCACACCACCGGCGTCGAAGGCGCGCCCGACCTTCAGATTGCCGTCTCCAAGCGCGACTGCGCCGAGCGCGGCTTCAACCTCGCCAAACTCGTCGACCTGGGAGACATCGTCGTCGCCACCGGCCCGCTCATGCGCACCAAGGCGGGCGAGATCACCATCTGGGCCTCCGATCTCGACATCGCCTGCAAGTCGCTCGCGCTGCCGCCCGAGAAGCGCGCCGGCCTCCAGGATCCCGAACTGCGCTACCGCAAGCGCTACGTCGACCTCTACACCAACCCCGAGACGCTCCGCGTCTTCAAACTCCGCTCGCTGCTCATCACGCGGCTCCGCCGCTTCTGGGACGAGCGCGGCTTCCTCGAAGTCGACACGCCCGTCCTCCAGACCCTCGCCGGCGGCGCCGCCGCGCGACCCTTCGCCACCCACATGAACGCGCTCGACATCCCCCTGTTCATGCGCATCGCGCCCGAACTCTTCCTGAAGCGTCTTCTCGTCGGCGGCATGCCCAGGGTCTATGAGGTCGCGCGCAACTTCCGCAACGAGGGCCTCGACCGAACCCACAACCCCGAATTCTCCATGGTCGAGGTCTACGAGGCCTTCGGCGATTACCTCCGCATGATGGACCTCACCGAAGCCCTCGTCCGCGAACTCGCCCAGGTCGCCGCGGACTTTCAGCAGCCTCTCCCCGTGGGAGAGGGTCGCGAGCGCAGCGAGCCGGGTGAGCGCGCTTCATCCCCCTCCCACGAGAGTGGGAGGGGTGAGGGGGAGGGTCTTCGTCTCCCCTTCGCCGATTGGACCATCGATTACAGCAAGCCCTTCGCCCGCGTCTCCTACGGCGAACTCTTCGAGAAGGCCTACGGCTTCCCCATGACCGACGAGGCCAGGGTCCGCGCCGAGGCGAAAGAGCAGCGCGTCGAGCACGCCGACAAGTTGGCCCACGAACTCCTCATCAACGCGCTCTTCGACAAGGCCGAGGAAGCCATCGACCCGACCGTCCCCACGTTCGTGATGGACTACCCCGCCGCGCTCTGCCCGCTCACCCGCCCCAAGGCGAGCGACCCGCGCGTCGCCGAGCGCTTCGAACTCTTCATCGGCGGCATGGAGTGCGCCAACGCCTACACCGAACTCAACGATCCCGACATCCAGGAGCAGAAGTTCCGCGAGCAACTCGCCGGCATCGACGACGAGGAGTCCACCTTCCGCACCTTCGACGCCGACTTCGTCGAGGCGCTCAAGGTCGGCATGCCCCCGGCCGGTGGGCTGGGCGTCGGCGTCGACCGCCTGATCATGCTGCTCACCAACAACCGCTCGATCCGCGACGTGCTGCTCTTCCCCATGATGCGCCCGCTGCCGAGCGAACAGGGAACCTGACCGTGCCCTGGCTGCTCCTCACCATCGCCGGTCTGCTCGAAGTCGTCTGGGCCATCGCGATGAAGCGCTCCGAGGGGTTCAGCAAGCCCGTCCCCAGCGTCGTCACGATCGTCGCCATGCTCGCCTCGTTCTACCTGCTCGCCCGCGCGATGAAGGTCCTCCCGCTCGGCACCGCCTACCCGATCTGGGTCGGCATCGGCGCGGTCGGCGCGGCCATCGCCGGGGCGATCCTCTTCAAAGACCGCTTCACCGCCGCCCACGCCGGCTTCGTCGCCCTCATCGTCGTCGGCATCGTCGGGCTCAAGGTCATCACCCCCGCGAAGCCCCCGCCCGCGGCACCGCCCGCCGCCGACGCGCCGCGCTAAACGGCCCCGCCACGCCCCGCGGTACACTCAACGAATGCTGATCGCGGTGCTCGGCGGCATCGGTCTGTTCCTCCTGGGGATGATCCTCCTCACCGACGGCCTCAAGGCCGTCGCCGGCGACGCCCTCCGCGTTCTCCTCACCAAAGCCGTCTCCAATCAATGGTCCGGCGCCGCGTGGGGCGCGACCATCACCGCGCTCCTGCAATCCTCGTCCGCGACGTCCCTCGTCACCATGGGCCTCGTGTCCGCCGGGCTCCTGACGTTCGCGCAGGCCGTCGGCGTTGTGGTCGGCGCCAACCTCGGCACCACCGCGACGGGATGGATCGTCGCGCTCGTCGGCGTCAAGTTCTCCGTCTCCGCGCTCGCGCTGCCCGTGATCGCCGTCGGCGCGCTGCTCCGATTGCTCGGGCGTGGACGCTGGCCGTCGCTCGGGCTCGCGCTCGCGGGCTTCGGGTTGCTTTTCCTTGGGCTCGACGCGCTCGCCGAGGGCATGTCCGGGCTCAGCGACCGCCTCAC
>JBQLZI010000165.1:0-6124 GCA_052168195.1 Phycisphaerales bacterium | reverse complement strand
CTCGGCGTCGGTGGCGCTGAGGGTGAGCGAGGGCTCCTTGCCTTTGACGGCCGTCAACTTCACGCAGGTGAGTTGGGGCCTGGGCGTGCGGGACGCCACCACGCTGTTGACCAGGTTCACCGCGTCGAGCAACGCGGGGCGATCGCAGACGACCTTCATCAACGCACCTCTCTGGGGATCGCCGCCGGGCCGAATCGCCCGCGCGGCTCTGGGTCCACAGTGTACCGCCTCGCGCGGACCCCGACAGGTTGAGCCGCCACGCTGCCCACACCCTATCCACGGGGTTCGGCGGGTCGTCGGGCGTCGGTACGCGAGTTGCTTGTGGAATCCGCGGTTTTCGCGGATACTCCCCCGATCGTCGTCTACTGTCCAGACCCGGCTCCGGCGCACCGGAACCGGCGATCTGTCTTCCCGCCCGACCCCCGACCGTACGGTCCCGCGCCCACTCTCTCCCTGCCCCGTGCGGACCCGTCCCGTCGCCGAACCAATAGAAGGAGCGCGCATGTCGTTCGAAGCAGCCGTCCACGCCCAGGCCATCGAACTCTGCAAACTCTCGCTCGACATGTGCGCCGCGTCCGGCAGCGGCCACCCGACCACGGCGATGTCGCTGAGCCACATCACCACGGTCCTGATGTTCCACACGATGCGCTGGAGCCCCGAGCACCCGGATTACCCGACCTCGGACCGGCTCGTGCTCTCGGAGGGCCACGCGGTGCCGGTGGTGTACGCGGCGTGCGCCAAACTCGGCGTGATGGTCGGGAAGGACCCTTCGGCGCGTCGCCCCGTGACGGTGAACGACCTGCTGACGCTCCGCGAGGCGGATTCGGTGCTCGACGGGCACCCGAACCCGGAGGAGGGATTCCCCTTCTTTGACGCGGCGACCGGCTCGCTGGGCATGGGGCTCTCGGTGGCGGCGGGCCTTGGCCTGGCGGCGCGGATCGACGGGTTCGACAAGAAGATCTACTGCGTCATCGGCGACGGCGAGTCGCGCGAGGGCCAGATCGCCGAGGCGCTCGACATGATCGCGGAGCAGCGCCTGAACTCGGTGCTGCCCATCTTCAACTGCAACGAGTACGGGCAGGCGGACCGCGTGAGCCGTCAGCAGTCGGCGGCGACGCTCGCGGCGAAACTCGAGGCGGCGGGCTTCGAGGTGAAGACGATCGACGGGCACGACCCCGAGGAGATCAAGGGCGCGCTCGACGCGTTCACGGCCCTCTCGCCCGAGGCGGACCGCCCGATGGCGGTGGTCGCGAAGACGGTGAAGGGCTGGGGCGCCCCGACCATGCAGGGCGGCGGGTGGCACGGCAAGCCCGCGACCGGCAACCAGTTGGAGCGCGCCAAGGCGGAACTGGACGAGCGGCGCGGCGAGTTGACCACGGCGCTGACGGATTCGGACCGGTTCATGATCCAGCCGCCCCCCGAGGCGCCGGCGCGTGAGATCCGCGACGCGGAACTGCCCACGCTCGCGGAGACGATGAAGAAGTACGACATGGAGTCGGTGCTGCACACGGGCCGGCTGGCGACGCGGCGCGCGTACGGCATCGCGCTGCGCGCGCTGGGCGCGGCGAACAACCGGGTCGTGGCGCTGGACGCGGACGTGTCGAACTCGACGTTCGCGGAGTTCTTCAAGAAGGATCAGGCGACCGCGAACCGCTTCGTCGAGTGCAAGATCGCCGAGCAGAACATGGTGTCGGCGGCGGCGGGCATGTCGGCGGCGGGCTTCGTGCCCTTCGTCAACACCTTCGCGAAGTTCGTGACGCGCGCGTACGACCAGATCGAGATGGCGATGAACTCGGGCGCGAATCTGAAGATCGTCGGCAGCCACGCGGGCATCTCGCTCGCGGCGGACGGCCCGAGCCAGATGTCGCTCCCCGACATCGCGTGGTTCCGCTCGCTCTCGACCGCGAAGGACCACCACGGCAACCCGGGGTGCTACATCCTGCAGCCCGCGGACGCGTACGCGGCGTACGCGCTGACCGAGGCGATGGCCGAGCACGACGGCATGTGCTACATGCGCACGCTGCGCCCGGACACGGAGTTCCTCTACAACGAGAACACCGTGTTCAACCTGGGCGGGTTCGAGGTGCTCAACGAGGGCCGCGACGTGCTGCTGGTGGCGTCCGGCTACATGGTGCACGAGGCGAACAAGGCGCTCGACGGGCTCGACCGCGCGGGCGTCTCCGCGACGCTGGTCGACCTCTACTCGATCCCCTTCGACGCCGACGCGCTGATGGACCTGGCGAACGAGAACGGCGGGTACGTGGTGACGCTCGAGGATAACTACGGCGCGGCGATCGGCTCGGCGGTCGCGGACGCGATGACCGAGTCTGGCGACGCGTTCACCCTCAAGCAGATGTACGTCCGCCGGATTCCCAAGAGCGCGCGCACGCCCGAGGAGATCATGGACATGTGCGAACTCTCGCACAAGCACATCGTCGAGGGCGTGCTCGAACTGCTCGGCGTCGGCGCGGCGTGAGCGAGCGGCTGGACCTGGCCCGCGCGACCGCGGCGGCGCTGCGTTCCCGCGCCGGGGATGTGCCCGCGCTGCGCGTGATCGCGGGGCTGGACGGCGCGGTGGATTCGATCATCCGTGTGGTGGACCGGCGCGACTCGCGCGAGTCGTTCACGCCGATGCGCTCGATGCGCCAGTTCGCCGAGCGCGTCGAGTCGCAGGTCGGGCGGAGCATCAACGTCGAGTTCGTGGTCGAGCGGGTGAAGATCGGCGGCAACGGGGTGCTGTTCGCCAACCCTTTCACGCTCTGGGGCGCGCGGGTGGCGTACATCGGCGCGCTGCTCGCCGACGCGGACGCGCCGGTGGCGAAGGGGTCGGACGCGGCGCGCATGACCCACCCGGTGTTCGACGAGTTCGTCGCGCGGTGCGAGCGGGCGCACCCGATCGCGGCGCCGGCGCTGTCCGACGCGTGCGAATTCGCGGACGGGAAGGTGATCATCGGGAAGACGGCGGCGCAGGACGCGGTCTCGTGGCGGGGCGTGCTGGACGCGGTGGGCGGCGTGGAGGGCGCGGTCGACCTGTTCGCGGGGGCGGGGCTGTTCGCGCCGATGAACTGGACGATGCTGTCGGAGATGACGGACATCTGGCGGCGCGTGACGCGCGACGTGCTGCCGCGGATCGACGAGGCGCGGCGGCCGCGGGTGTTCATCGACCTCGCGGACCCGGCGAAGCGGAGCGAGGGAGACCTGTGCGACGCGCTGGGCGCGCTGGGCGAGATGAACGAGGTTGCGCCGGTGACGCTGGGGTGCAACTTCAGCGAGTCGACGCGGATCGGGCGGGCGATCGGCGCGGCCTTGCCCGACGGGGATGACCTGGGCGCGCGGGCGGAGACGCTGCGGGGCGCGCTGGGGCTGTCGGAGGTGTGCATCCACACGCGGCAGCGGGCGGGGGCGGCGGCCGAGGGCGAGCGCGCGGTGTTCGACGCGGCGTTCACGAACGAGCCGGCGATCAGCACGGGCGCGGGGGACACGTTCAACGCGGGGTACGCGCTGGGCGCGGCGCTGGGGCTGCCGGTCGCGCAGCGTTTGGCGCTGGCGATCGCGAACAGCGGGTTTTATGTGCGCGAGCGCACGCCGCCGACGCTGGAGCAACTCGCGTCGTTCCTAGACGATCTGCCGGCGCCGGAAGCGGCGTCCTGACTGTGTGGGTTACGCCTTGGCGGGCGCCTGCGGGCGGGGCAGCGCTTCGCCCAGACCCATCATGCGTCGCCACGCGCTGACCTGGCCGAGGTGCATCATGGTGTGGCCCTGGAGCATGAAGGCGGCCTGCGCGCCCTTGGTGGGGAAGCGCTCGCGCATCTGCTCGTTGGGGTTGGGCTCGGCGAGGGCGGCGTCGTCGACGTTCTTGAGGAAGTCGAGGATCGCGTCGGTGCGCTCGCGGTAGCGCGCGGCGACCTCGTTGAACGGCGGGTACTTGGCGTTCTTCGGATCGTTCTCGCACGCGGCGTGCGGGGAGAAGAGCGCCTCGTAACGTTCGTCGGGCTTCGCGAGGTCGGCGCGGCCGAACATGGAGAAGAGCCGGTCGGGGTAGATGGCCAGGTGGCCGAAGACGAAGGTCGGGTGGTTGGTGTTGACGCCTTCGGGCATGGCGCCGGCCTTGGCGTCGTCGATGCCCTGCGCGACCATGTCGGCGTAGGCACGGGAGAGAGCGGCGCCGGGGAGGACGCTGGCGGCGAAGTGGCTGGGCATGGGTGGCTCCTCGTGGTTGGTTCGGCGGATCAATCCTAGAGGTCGGTTCGGGCCGGGGGTGCGGAACCGAGCCGCGGAGCCGGTCGTCGTACCATTCTGCACATGAACCGGGCTCAGGCCATTGCGAAGGCCGCCGACAGGCGGTTGTGGGTGCGCGGGATCGTCGCGGCCGCCGGACCGTGCGTGTCCGTGGCGATGGCCGTGGGGCTCGGGCTCGTCGCGGCGGACCGGGTGTTTGCGCTGCGGCTGCCGGTGTGGGCGCTGGTGGCGGCGCCGGCGGCGCTGGGCTTCGCGGCAACGGTGCTGGTCGCGGCGCGGCTTCGGGCGCGCGAGGGCGACGCGGCAGTGGTTCTGGATAGCGCGCTGGGGCTGCGGGACAGGATCTCGTCGTCGCTGGCGCTGGAGCGCGCGGCGCGGAACGGTGACGCGTCGGACCCGTTCTTTGCGCTGGCACGGAGCGACGCGGAGCGCGCGGCGGAGGGGGCGGACGTTCGGCGGGCGATCCCGCTACGGTTCGACAACTGGTGGGTGGCGGCGCCCGCGCTGCTGGCTGGGCTTGTCGCGGCGGCGCTGTACGCGCCGGTGTTCGACGTGCTGGGCGCCGAGGAGCGGCGGGTCGAGCGCGTGGCACTCGAAGAAGAACGCGAATCGGCGGCGGAGGACATCGAGGCGATCCGGGAGGAACTGCGCGAGGCGACGGCCAACACGGCGGCGGACGCGGCGACGCCCGAGCAGTTGCGCGCGCTGGAGGATCTGGAGCAGGAACTGGCGCAGGGGCGCGTCGATCCGGACGAGGCGCGGGCGCAGGCGGCGTCGCGGCTCGACGATCTTGCGGAAGGGCTGGACGATCTCGCGGACCGCGACGACCGGGCGCTGGACGCGCTGGGCGAGCGGTTCGCGTCCCTCGACGAGCGCGCGGGCGAGAGCGCGGCGACGAAGCCCTTGGAGGACGCGCTGCGGCGCAACGACTGGGAGCGGGCGGCGGAGGCGCTGGAGCAACTGGAGCGCGAGATCGCGCGGGATTCGGGCATGGACGAGGCGGCGCGGCGGCGCGCGGCCGAGGACCTGCGGAACCTGTCGCGGGCCCTCGAGCAGGCGGCCGCGTCGGAGGCGACGGAGCAGGCGGGCGGAGAGTCTTCCACGGAGCAGCAAGACCGGGCGAAGAACAACGACGCGTTCGATGCGCTGCGCGATCGCGGCGTGCCGAGCGAGTTGGCGCGGGACCTCGCGGACGCGGAGTCCGCGGACGAGGTTCGCGAGGCGCTGGAGGAGCAGGGCGCTCCGCCGGAGCAGGCGGACCGGCTCGCGGAGCGCATCGCGGAAGAAAACCGTGCGCGGGCGGCGGAAGAACAGGCGAACCGGGATCTGCGCGATCTCGCGGACGCGCTGGACCGTGCGGCGGAGGACGCGGAGAACCCGCCGGCGCCCGACGAAACCTCAGCGCCCGAGCCCTCGCCGACGCAGACGCCGCCTGATGAGCCGATGCGTCCGGGCGACGCGCAGCAGCAGCAGCAGCAGCAGCAGCAGCAGGGTCCGTCGCAGGAGCAGCGCACGCCTTCGGGCGGCGATCAGCGGCCGGAGCAGTCGCAGTCGCCTTCGGAACGGGAATCGGAGAAGGATCCCGGGGCGCCGCAGCGGCAGCCGCAGCAGGGCCCGGCGCAGGACGTCGGCTCGGATCAGGGCGACGAGAACACCGCGGAGCGTGACGAGGGTCGGCGCGTGGACGATGCGCAGCGACCGGACGGTCAGCCGCAAGAGGGCACAGAGGACGCGGAGGGCGCGAGCAAGGACGACGCGGCGTCGCCGAGCGATCAGGAGTCGCCCCCCGGCGCGCAGCAGTCACAGCGCGATTCTTCGGGTCGCGGGGCGGGGCAGGAATCGCCGACGTCGCGACCGGGCGGGAACGCGGACCGCGACGCGGGAG
>JBQLZI010000164.1:0-6157 GCA_052168195.1 Phycisphaerales bacterium | reverse complement strand
GCACGACCCCCACGCCGATCGCCCCCAACGTCGCCTACCAGACCGTCAGCGAGTCCTTCCAGTCCAACACCGGCTCGGTCAACGGCGGCGCCAGCCCGAACGCGCGCCCCTCGCGCCCCGCGTTCGCCAACGTCCCCACCAACGACTGAATGTCGCTCGGGTGGTGAAGACCTTCCCTGAGTGAACCCGACGGGCGGGCCGGGACAACCGGTCCGCCCGTTGTTTCGTTTTACCGCGTCGTGCGCTGCTCGATCCGCTTCTCGCTCTTGGTCACCACGATCGCGTCGACGTACGCGCCGGGCGTGTCCACGCGCTCGGGGTCGAGCGAGCCGGTCTCCACGAGTTCCTCGACCTCCGCCACGGTGAACGCGCCGGCCTGCGCCATCATCGGATTGAAATTCCGCGCGGTCTTCCGGTAGATCAGGTTGCCCGCGGTGTCGGCCTTCCACGCCTTCACCAGCGACAGGTCCGCCTTCAGCGCGGTCTCCATCACGTAGTGGCGGCCGTCGAACTCGCGGGTCTCCTTCCCCTCGGCCACGATCGTGCCGTAGCCGGTGGCCGTGAAGAACGCGGGGATGCCGGCGCCGCCCGCGCGGATGCGCTCGGCCAGCGTGCCCTGCGGGTTGAACTCGATCTCGAGTTCGCCCGAGAGGTACTGCCGCTCGAACTCGTCGTTCTCGCCCACATACGACGACACCATCTTGCGGATCTGCCGCGTGTTGAGCAGCAGGCCCAGGCCCCAGTCGTCGACGCCCGCGTTGTTGGAGATCGCCGTGATGCCCTTCACGCCGCTGTCGCGCAGCGCGATGATCATCTGCTCGGGGATGCCGCACAGCCCGAAGCCGCCGGCCATCACGGTGATCCCGTCCTTGAGCACCCCGCGGTCGCGGAGGTGGTCGATGACGTCTCTGGGCGCGTTGAAGACCTTGTTGACCATGCGTCAAGGATAGCCGAAACCGCTAGCATCGAGCGATGCGCATCCTCGCCGCGACCATCCTCGCGAAAGACCCGCTCGCGCTGGCCGAGTGGTACCGGGACACCCTGGGCATGGCCATCGTGGAGGGAGAGGCCGCGTCGGGCTCGGACCGCGCCGGCGGCCCCGAGGACGCGGCCATCGAAGCGGGGGAGACGCTGCTGTGCTTCACCCCCGCGCCGCCCGGCGAGCGCCCGGTCTACCACTTCGCCTTCGACGTCCGCGAGAACAAAATCGGCAAGGCCCGCAAGTGGCTCGTCGAGTCGGGCGTCGAACTGCTGACCGACCGCGACTCGGGCGAGGTGACCGTTCACTTCAAGCAATGGAACGCCCACGGGGTGTACTTCCGCGACCCCGCCGCCAACATCGTGGAACTCATCGCGCGCCACGACCTGCCCACGGGTTCGAGCGGGCGCTGGGACGTCGCCGACGACATCCTGTGGATCAGCGAAGTCGGCGTGGTCGTCGACCACGCGATGGGCACGATGCTCGACCTCGACCGCCGGCTCGGCCTGCCGGTGTACATCGGCGCCGACGCGGAGGAGGGATTCGCGCCCGTCGGCGACGAGGAAGGCCTGCTCATCGTCGTCGAGAAGGGCCGCACATGGATGCCCGACCACGTCGACAAAGCGGACGCATGGCCGGCGCGCATCGTCGTCGACGCTGCCTGCGTCAAGACCGGCGCGGGGCGCTACGGCGTCGCGGGAGCGGGGGGCGTGAGTTACGAGGTCGTCGCCGTCGACGTCGACGAAGACGAGGATGACGACGACGCCTTCGACGAGTCCGACTCGTCGGGCTGATCCTCGTCCCCCGGCAGGCACGCCGTGCCTCCGACCGCGTCCTGACGGAGCGTCCCGAACTGGCGGGCCCACTCGTGCGCGAACGACGCGCCGATGAGAAACACCAGCGACGAGTAGTACATCCACAGCAGCACCGCGGCCAGCGATCCCGCGGCGCCGTAGGCCGACGATCCGCCCGACTTGCCCACGTAGTTCACGATCAAGTCCTTGCCCAGCGTGAACATGAGCGCCGTGAACACGCCGCCGACCCACACGTCGCGCCACTTGGGGCGCTTCGCGGGCAGCATGCGGAACAGCAACGAGAACACCCCGGCGAGCAGCGCGAACGACACGCCGATCTGCAGCCACTCCACGAGGTTCAGCCACGCGGGCAACCCGTCCTCTTCGGTCGGCAGGTACGCGACCAGCGCGTGCACGACGCCCGTCGAGATCACCGACGCGAGGATGCCCGCGCCAACGAGCAGCACGAGCAGAAGGGCGACGAGGCGGCTCTTCAGCACGCCCCACACGCCCGTCGCGCGGAGGTCGGCGGTGTTCCAGACCGTGTCGAGCGCCACCTGCAGCATGTTGAACGCCGCGGTGGCGCCGAAGATCAGCAGCGCGACGCTGATGAGCGTCGTCACGAGACCCGTCCCCGAGTTGTTCGCCTGGTTGATCGCCAGTTCGACCTGCTTGGCGGCCTGCGGACCCAGCATCTCCGAGAACTGGTCGGAGATCTCGCCGCGCGCCGCTTCATCCCCGAGGACGACGCCCACGACCACCACCGTGATCGCGATGATCGGCGTGAGCGAGAGCATCGTGTAGAACGCCAGGGCCGCGGCCAGCATGGGGGCCCGTGAATTGATGAACGACAGCACCGTTCCCTTGATCAGCAGCCACACCCTGCGCGGCACGCTCGCGCGGCGTCCGGGTGCGGGCGGGTTGGTCTGCGCCTCGCTCATGCCGGAATGGTACGTTCAGGCGCCCGCCAACGCCGCGTCGTCGAACTCGGCGTTCGTGTAGACCTTCTGCACGTCGTCGAGGTCTTCGAGGGCGTCGATGAGCCGGAGCATCTTGCCCGAGTCGTGCTCGTTGAGTTCGACGTTCGTGTTGGGGACCATCGTCAGTTCCGCGGAGGCCGTCTCCACGCCCGCCGCGTCCATCGCTTCCTTCACCGCGAGGAACTCGGTGGGGGGCGTGGTGATGACGAACGCGCCCTCCTCGTGCTGGATGTCCTCAGCGCCCGCGTCGAGCGCGATCTCCATCAGGCGCTCCTCGGTGATGACGGAATCGTCCACCGTGAGTACGCCCTTCTGCTCGAAGATGTACGACACGCAGCCGTTGGCGCCGAGGTTGCCGCCGTACTTGGACAGCGTGGCGCGAAGGTCCGGCGCGGTGCGCGCGCGGTTGTCGGTCAGCGCGTCGATCACCATCGCGACGCCCGCAGGTCCGTAGCCCTCGTAGCGGACGTTCTCGTAATCGTCGCCACCCGATTCACCCGAGCCCTTGGCGATCGCGCGTTCGATCGTGTCCTTGGGCATGTTCGCGGCCTTGGCCTCGAGCACGGCGTACCTCAGCGCGAGATTCGTCGCCGGATCGCCGCCGCCGGTGCGCGCCGCGGAAATGATCGCGCGCGAGCACTTGCTCCAGATCTTGCCGCGCTTCTTGTCCACCGCGGCTTTGCGGTGCTTGATGTTGGCCCATTTGCTGTGGCCGGCCATGCGTGCTCTCCGGGGATCTCTCGCGTGTGGTCAGGCGCCGATGCGATCCGCGGGCGGGTTCGGCGCGATCGTGGGAACGGGGATGTCCAGCGCGGGCTCGCGGAGTTCCTCGAACACCGCGGGGAGGTCCGGGTCGCGCCCTTCCTCCGCGGCATTGAGACGGGCGCGGAGCGGGGGCGCCGCGTTCTGGAGCGTCTCGAGGTACGCCGTCGCGGCGTTGTTCGGGCTCCCGTCCTCGCCGCGCAGTTGGGGGCGGACTCGCTGGATCTCGCGCTGGAGCAGGTCCTCCGCGCGGCGCCACGCGTTGGCCGCTTCCGGCGCGCGCCCGGCGCGCCAGAGCGCGTCGCCCAAGTGCTCGTAGATCATGTAGTCGCTGGAAGCGCTCGATAGGCCGGCGGCGCGGCGCAGCAGGGAGACGGCGCCCTCGATCTTCTCGCCGCTGTTGTTCAGGCGGTCCTCGAAGATGCCCACGCGATACCGCACCCAGCCCATGGAGTCGATGACGGCGACCTCGGTGTCGAGTTGCGCATAGGCCCGCTGGATCAGGTCGTAGGCGCGCAGCACGTCCTCGCCGCGCTCCGCGAGCCCGTACCCGAAGTTGTTCGCCACCCACGGGTGGTTCGGGTCATACTCCAGCGCGAGTTCGTGCAGCGCGTCGGCGGCCTCGGTGTTGCCCGCCTGCGTGAAGAACTGGCTGAGCAGGTACGCGAACTCCGCGGCGTCCCGGCGCGGGTTGGGAATCCCAAGCATCTGGAGGAAGAACCGGAAGGACTCGGCCGCGATGTGCGCGTCTTCGGCCGTCCGCACCGCGCCGATGGCTTCTTCGGCGTCGCCGACTTCGGCGGCCATCATGGCGCGGGCCGCGATCAACTCCGGCGCAATCTCGCGTCCGAGTTGCGCGCCGTCCCGCAGGAACGTGAACGCGTCCTCCACGCGATCCTGGGCCCGAAGACTCGTGATCGCGGCCAGTCGGAGTTGCAGCGCGAGGTCGCGGTTCTGCGTCGCGGGCGCGCCCGTCGCGGAGATCAGTTCGCTCAGCGGCGCATCGGCGCGAAGCAGCAGCGCGAGCCGCGCGCGGTGCACGACGTCCGGTGCGCGGCCCGGCGTCTCCGCCAGCATGCCCGCGGCGTCGGCGACGAGCCGCGCGGTCTCGATATCCACGCTCTCTGCGGACGCGGCGAACAGGCCGATCACTCGGGCGAGACGCTCGTTCTGGTCCCGGCGCAGCGCGACCCCTGGCAGCGAGAGCGCGCGTTCGAGCGCGGACGCCGCGTTCGACCACTCGCCCAGACGGGCGTGCACCTCCGCGAGTTCGAGCAGGTTGTCGATCGTCGGAGGAGACGCGGACAAACGCTCGAGCGCGAGACGGTCGGCGGTGATCGGATCCTCCAGCGGCCCGCGGAGGAGCGACTCGCGCTCACGCCGGATGGCGTCGTTGCGCGGGAAGCGTTGCTGGGCCCCGCGGAGCGTGGACTCGGCCTCTTCCTCGCGATCGGTCGAGGCGAGCACCCGCGCGAGCAGCACCACGGTCGACGCTTCGGCGAACTCGCCTTCGAGCCGTTCCTTGAGCCACGCTTCGGCGCGCTGCGCGTTCCCCGAGGAGACCAGCGTGGAGACGTACTGCTCCTGCGCCGAGTCGTCGCGCGGGTCGAGTTCGAGCAGGTCGTCGAGGATCTCGAGGGCCGCGGCGGACTGGCCCTGCGACGAGTACTCACGCGCCTGCAGCAGCCGCAGCGTGCGACTTGTCGGGATCGTCTCGCGGAGCCGTCGCACGACGTCGGCGAGTTGCGCCTGCGCGTTCTGGTTCCCCGCGGCGCCCGCGGCGAGGCCGATCTGGATGAGCCCTGCGTAGCCGTCTTCGCGGAGCGGCGCGATGCGCACGGCGTCGTGCAGCCAGCGCTGCGCGTCGTTGAACTGCCCCGTCGCGGCGGCGGCCCGCGCGCCGAGTAGGAACGCGTCGGCGCGGGCGTACTCGGGAAGCCCCTCCGACTCGACCGCACCGCGGAGCAGCGCGTACGCCTCGCCGTGGCGCTGGAGTTGGGAGTTCGCAGCGCCGGCGATGAGGCGGGCGACGGGCTCCGAAGAGGCCGCGAGCGCGTCGGCGCGGGAGAACGCCTCACGGTTGCGTCCGAGCGCTAAGAGTGATTCAACTTCGCCCTCGGCCGCGAACGCCGCGGCGGGAGTTCCCTGCAAGGAGCGGAACCGCTCGAGGGCTCGCTCCGCGCCCGACGAACCACCGGAGCGGAGCGCGAGCCAGCCGTGCGCGAGCGCCGCCGCGTTGTCGAGCGAAAGTGCACCGGCCCCTGCAGATTCCTCAGTCCGCGCGCGGGTGATCAGCGCTCGCTCGAACGCTTCGCGGTCAGAGACCGAACGCGCAAAGAGCGAGACGAACTGCGTGGCCCGCACCGGGTTCGCCGCGGTGAGGCGGGTCACGGCGCCGGCCGCCGACTCGGGCTGATCCCGCAGCGCGCGCGCGAGTTGTTCGGTGGCCGCGTCGTCGGCGCCGACGCTGACGATGTGCTGGAGGAGGATGTCGGACGCCCGTGCTGGATCGTTTGCCGCGGCGGCGGCGAGGCGGACCTCCGCGCTGCGGGCCGCGGGGGCGTCGCCCCAGTCACCGCGGTCGGCGATTCCCGGGAGCGCGTCGGCGAGCGCGTTGGAGACGCGCGACGGCAGCGAGTCCG
>JBQLZI010000163.1:0-6161 GCA_052168195.1 Phycisphaerales bacterium | reverse complement strand
CGCCGCTGGATCCGCCAAAGCCGCCGCCGCCCGGCGTGTTTGCGCCGAGGCCGCCGAGGCCCGCGCTCCCGCCGAGGCCGGGCGACGGGACGGTCGCATTCCCGTTGTTCACGCCAGAGAGGCCGGGGCTTCCGTCGCCGCCGTCGTTGCCGGACTCGCCGTTCGCGCCGATTCCTCGCGAGAATCCGCTGCCTCCGGCGATGCCCGCTGCGCCGGTGCCGTCGCCGCCCGGCCCGCCCTGCCGCGGAATCAGGCCCGGCTGGCCGCCGACCTGTCCCACGCCGGGCATGCCGGGAAGCCCTTTGACGCCGCTGCCGCCGCCCCCGCCGTCGCCGCCGTCGCCTCCTTCGCCCCCGCTGCCGCCCGGTCCGCCGCTGCCGCCTCCCGGACCTCCGGTCACTCCCTCGGAATCGGCGCGGACGCTCGCGCCGCCTGGGATGCGCAGGTTTCCGCCGACAAGAACGGACGCGAGGTTCGATCCCTTGAAGACGACCTCGCCGTCGTTGGGAACGAGCATGTCGCCGTAGATAGCCCACGTCCTGATTCCGACCCCGGACACCCCGAGGTCGAGGAGCGGCACGCCCTCGAAATCGGTGACCTGCTGACCGTTTCGAGTGACCTGTCCCGAGCCGGTGTCAAATTCGTACTCGATGTCAAGCCCCCTCGCGAATCCCGCGGCGCACATGAGCGACAACGCGGGCGTAAGCACGGCGCGCAAGCCAAGAGCCATGGCGATTTCCTCCTGACGCGGTCCTGTTTCTGCACAGGAACCGGGCCGCGACAGAATAGCGACAGGCCTCAAAAGCCGGAACGAAAATTTCCGTCCGGCGGTCTACCGAGGCCGCACTCAGTCGCACGCAGTCCCGAACGCGCTGAGCACGGCGTTTAGGTCGGCAAAGTTGACGGCGCCGTCGGCGGTCACATCGGCGCCGGTGAAGCCCGGCGCTCCGACCGTCCCGAACTCGGACAGCACAGCGTTGAGGTCGGCGAAGTTCACCACGTTGTCGCCGTTGGTGTCGCCGGGGCAACCGCAGGGATTCACGTCCACGGCGGTGTCGGTCAACTCAAGTCCCCACGAGAGCAGTTGATTCAGGGGTGAAGGACCGAAGGTCTCAATCTCGATGGCCCATACGCCCGCTCGCGGCAGGCCATCGAAGGCGCTAAGAGGGCTGTGCGGCCGATACGAAGGCGGAGACACGATCGGCTCGAACGGCGATCCGAAGTTGCCGACGCTCTCGATGAACGGCCCAGCGCCTTCATCATCAAGCGTGATTCTGTAGCCGAGCTGGCCGTTGCCGGACGGGTTCGCGGGGAATCCGGGGCGGTCCACGAGCGCGACCGTCACGCCTGCGTGAGAAAGGCGCACCACGAGGTCGCCGATGCGGTAGTCGATGTCCAACGTGAGATTCACGTCCTGGAGTTCACCCTCGTCCGCGACGAAGAGTTCGTCAACAAAGACGGATGCCGGTTGAAGCAGCGGCGGGGCCGCATATTCGCGGAGACGGAAGACGGTGTCGGAATCGTCGCATTCATCCGGGATTCCGTTGCCGTTGCAGTCCGAACTGAGACCGCCGGCAATGTCGCAGTCATCGGGGATCCCGTTGCCGTTGCAATCGGATTCGCAGGCATCCGGGATGCCGTCGGAATCACAGTCGGGCTCGCACTCGTCCGGCACGCCGTTCGCGTTGCAGTCGGCGCTTGCGCCCGACAGGATGTCGCAGTGATCGGGCACGCCGTTGCCATTGCAATCGCCGATGACGAAGCCCAGATCCATGAGGCGTGCACGGAGCCACAGTTCGTCATCGAAGTCGGCGTCGCCGTCGTCGTCGAGATCAACAGGTTCGGCGAGCCAGGCGCACAGATCATCGAGGTTGACTTCGGCGTCGCCGTTGACGTCGCCGGGAATAATCATTACGCCCAGAGGGGTCAGGATCGACGCGGGAACACCGCCCGCGATCTGACCGTGGCTGTTGATGCCCCCGACATAACTGATCGTAAGCGGTGTCGTTGGCGAGATGAGGTTGTTGATCAGGTGCACCGAACCGAGCGCTTCGATGAACAGTGCAGGCCGGATCGCGGCGCTGATTCCCAGAAGCCCCACCGCGTCGCCGTGTTCGTTGAGGTCGAAGCCGGTGTCGAAGGCGCTGTTGTTCCACAGCACTTCCCATGTGTCGGTGTGCTTCGCCGCGCCGGCAACGAATCGTCCGGCGCCGTCGGTATACGGGAAACGCACCGTGGCGATCGTGTGTCCTAGATCGTTGATCCGCGAAATAGAGGCGGTGGCTGTCCCGTCGGGAATGCCGAGATCGACAGCGGCTCCACCGAGAGGTCCTACCCACGTTCCTCCCGCGAGCACATCGTTGTTGTTGATGTCTGTCGGGACGACCGGGAACGACACGGGAGACAGAACGCCGGTGTTGATGTCGTAGAGCATCCCCTGAGGCGCAGGACCGCCGATCATCGGACCCGTCCGTGAGACACCAAGCGCCTTCCCTGCGTTGGTGACCGCGAGAGCGGTCGCAAAGGGATATCCGGAGATGGGGCCGAACACGAACGAATCGAGCACCGCGTTTGTGCGTGTTGAATACCTCCAGATAGCCGCCTGCCCGGTGGGCTGCGTGGGATCGAGGCTGCCGAAGCCAACTCGGCCGACGATGATGATCACGCCGTCCTCGTCGCGCTCCGAGACATCGACAGCGGTCGCCGTCGCGTGGCCGGGTACGAGCGGCAAGAGCACCGCGCCGTGTTCGTAGGTGTAGACAAACGCCTTGGTCTGCGACGAGTTAAGGAGAATATCGCCCACCGCGTCGCCATCCTCGTTCAACGCTCGCGCGAAACTCAGCCCGCCGTTCTCGTCGAGTTGTGCGCCGATGTTGATCGCGGCGAACTCGGGGACATGATCGAGCCCGCTGGCTCGGTGGGCGGCAAAGGCAAGCGCGAGCGCACAGAACGCAGGGGTAACGATCGAATGCATGGCTGTTCTCCGAGGGCGGAGCCGAGAGGCCGGCTTCCGATGCTGGAACGGAAGCAAATCTGGCGCCTCGACGTTTGGCTCGTCACCGCCACGCCGCTTCCTTCGCGTTGGCTGCATTCGCGCACACTGTCGTGCTGAGAGCGGGCAGGTCGGTGGATTGCGGGCAGCCGGATTCGTCGCACGCGGAACCGAACGCGCTGCGCACGGCGCGAAGTCGCTGCGAAATGAAAAAACCCCGCCTTGATGGCGGGGTCGCGTGGTTCTCTGTGGTTCGAGCGGCTTACTTCTTGCGCTTGCTGGTCCAAGCGTTCTTGTACGTCTGGATGCCGTCTTTGAGGCCCTTCTCGATCTCGTCGTTGAGTTCCTTCTTCTCAGTCAGCGCGTTGCGCGTCGAGACGCCCTCGTTCTGGAAGTACTCGAGCAGGCCCTTCTCGAACGCGCCGACCTCGGGCACGGGCACGTCGTCGAGGTAGCCCTTGGTGCCCGCGTAGATGGAGATGACCTGGTCGGTCACGTCCATGGGCTGGTACTGGGGCTGCTTGAGGAGTTCGACCATGCGGCGGCCGCGGTCGAGCTGGCGCTGGGTGGCCTTGTCGAGTTCGGTGCCGAGCTGGGCGAACGCTTCGAGTTCGCGGTAGGCGGCGAGGTCGAGGCGGAGCGAGCCGGCGATCTTCTTCATCGCCTTGATCTGCGCGTTGCCGCCGACGCGGGACACCGAGATGCCCGCGTTGA
The DNA here is from genome assembly GCA_052168195.1 of Phycisphaerales bacterium. Lineage (GTDB taxonomy): Bacteria > Planctomycetota > Phycisphaerae > Phycisphaerales > UBA1924 > JAHBXC01. The sequence goes on along the minus strand of JBQLZI010000163.1, from coordinate 2,455 downwards.
TGGCGGGGCGCTGGCCTGCGAAGAAGAGTTCGGGCTCGAGGTAGATCTGGCCGTCGGTGATGGAGATGACGTTGGTCGGGATGTAGGCCGAGACGTCGCCTTCCTGGGTTTCGATGATGGGCAGCGCGGTGAGCGAGCCGGCGCCGTTCTCGTCGGAGAGTTTGGTGGCGCGCTCGAGCAGGCGGGAGTGCAGGTAGAACACGTCGCCGGGGTAGGCCTCACGGCCGGGCGGGCGGCGGAGGAGCAGCGACAACTGGCGGTACGCGACGGCCTGCTTGGAGAGGTCGTCGTAGATCACGAGGGCGTGCTTGGGGGTCTTGCCCTGCTTGCCCTGCCACATGAAGTACTCACCGATGGTCGTGCCGGTGTAGGGCGCGACGTACTGCATGGGGGCGGGGTCGGACGCGCCTGCGGAGACGACCACGGTGTAGTCCATGGCGCCGTTGGCCTTGAGCGCCTCGACGACGCCCGCGACGGTGGACTCCTTCTGGCCGACGGCGACGTAGATGCACACGACGGCTTCAGGGGTGCCCCAGTAGCGCTTCTGGTTCACGATGGCGTCGATCGCGACGGCGGTCTTGCCGGTCTTGCGGTCGCCGATGATGAGTTCGCGCTGGCCGCGGCCGATGGGGATCATCGCGTCGATGGCCTTGACGCCGGTCTGGAGGGGCTCCTTGACGGGCTGACGATCGGCGATGCCCGGGGCGATGATGTCGACCTTGCGGGTCTCGGAGGTGCGGATCTCCGGGCCGCCGTCGATGGCGTTGCCCAGCGGGTCGATGACGCGGCCGAGCATCTCTTCGCCGACGGGGACTTCGAGCAGGCGGCCGGTGGAGCGGACGGTGTCGCCCTCCTTGACATGGAGGTAGTCGCCGTAGATGACCGCGCCGATGGTGTCGAGCTCGATGTTCATGACCTGGCCCATGACGGCGCCCTTGGAGGTCTGGAACTCGAGGAGTTCGCCGGCCATGGCGTTGGACAGGCCGTAGATCTGCGCGATGCCGTCGCCGACGGAGACGACGCGGCCGACTTCGGAGACCTCGAGCTCGCTGGAGTACTGCTCGATCTCCTGCTTGATGATGCTGGTGATCTCGTCGGTTCTGATCTTCATGGCGTTGTCCTGAAGGGCGATGCCTGGTGAAAGCCGGTCGCGGGGGTTGCCCCCGGGGGCCAGTGGTGAATCAGCGGGGTTCGATGCGGTATTCGATCGTGACGTTGGCCGTGACTTCGATGAGCCCGGAGTTGGTCGGGGTCTCGCCCACGCCGCCGGCGTCGGCGGCCATGGAGCGGGCGGCCTCCATGCGGTACATCGGGCGGCCGAAGTCGGGCTGGATGTTCAGGTTCTGCACGCCCGCGATGCGCAGAGACGCGGCGTCGGCGGCGGCGTCGGCCTCGTCGCGCGCGGTGCGCACGGCGTCGCGGATCGCGACCTTGCGGACGGCGTCGGGGTTGCGCAGGCCGAAGGTCATCGAGAGGATCTCGTTGGCGCCCGCGTCGACGCCGGCCTCGACGATCTTGCCCGCGAGTTCGATCTTCGCGGTCTTCACCTGCACGGTGTTCGTGACGGTGTAGCCGGTGATGCCGATCTGGCGGCCGCTGTTCTTGTCGTAGCGGTAGCGCGGGGTGACGCGGAAGCCGGAGGTGGTCACGGCGTTTTCGCCCAGGTCGAGGCGCCGGAGCGCGTCTGCGACGGTCTGCGAGCGGCGGTTGTTGTCGCGAACGGCCTCGTCGACGGATTCGGTCTCGGTGACGACGCTCATCACCACGACGACCTCGTCGGCGGGCGCGGAGGCGCGGCCGACGGCGGTGATGGAGAGCGTGGGCTCGCGGGTTTCGGCGCGGATAACGGCCCCGTGGTCGGCGCCCTGCTGGGCGTCGGCACCGGCGGCGCAGCCGACGAGCGCGGCGAGGGTCACGAGTGCGGAGGCGAGGGTCGCGGTGCGCATGGGGGTTACCCCTTGTCCTCGATGATGCGGTCGGTGCGGGCCTTCATGGCGGCCATGCCCGTGCTGGAGAGGCGCTGACGCATGCGGCGCAGGCGGGTGTCGATGCTGGCGTCGAAGAGCTGGTCGCCGACGCGGAGTTTGAGCCCGCCGATCATGGAGGCGTCGTGGTAGCGGTGGAGCACGGGCTCCTTGCCGAGGCGCGCCTGGAGTTTGGCCTTGAGCGCGTTCAACTGATCGTCGTCGACCGGGGCGGCGGTGATGACGTCGACCTCGACGCGGCCGAACTTCTCCTGCACGATCTCGTCGTAGGCGCGGGCGATGACGCCGAGGTGGCCGAGCCGGTCCTTGTCGTTGAGGACGAGGAGCAGGTTGACGACCATCGGGTCGGCCTTGCCGTCGAGGATGGCGCGGATGGACTTGGCGCGGTCTTTGGTCGCGAGGATGCGCGACGAGAGGAACTCGGCGAAGCGCGCGTCCCAGCGGGCCACGACGCCGGCCGCGACCAGCGG
>JBQLZI010000162.1:0-6186 GCA_052168195.1 Phycisphaerales bacterium | reverse complement strand
GGCTCGACGCGCTGGAGCGGGCCGCCGACGCCGGGGCCGGATCCGACGTGCTCGCCCTCGTTGACGAGCATTTCGGGGCGCAACTCACCCCGGCGCAGCAGACCCGCCTCGAGCAGGCCCGGGCCCGGATCGAGCGTTCCAGGCCCCTCGCGGACGACCAGCGCAGCGCCGCTCCGGACGCCGAGGATCCGGGGGCCTGATCGGGCTTTGGCCGGACGGGGCGGCGCGAGAAAAAATCCGCAACCCGCTCCGCGCAAAATGCTTGCCCATCTTTCCAGATCGGGGTTTTTCGGACCTTGGTCAGGGCGCCATCGTGAGGAATCGTGGCGAGCCCGGGGGAAATCCCTTGCAAAATCCTGGAAGTCGTGTCATATATGAAGAGCTGGCGAAGGGTCCGCTTCGGGCAACATGCGCATCCCGTGCATCGTTCGAAGAACCCCACCCAGCAGGGAGGCGGCGTGCCGTGTCGATCGCACCGCTCGGCGCCTCGGAGAAGAGTGAGCTTTCCCGGCCTCCGGGGCAGCGGTTGGTGAAACAAGGACAGAACGCTTTCGTGCAGGTTCCACGGTTCGTAAGGATGAAACCCCCGTTCGGGCGCTCAGCCGGCCGTGGGATGACTCTGCGCAGAGCATAGATTTTGCAGGATTTTTAGGCGTTTCTCGCGCGTTTCGTTGACGCGCGAAGAGAGGAGATTCGGTCATGAAGATTGGTATTCTTGCTAGCGCCGTCGGCCTCGCTGTCTCGGCGGTCGCGCTCGCCGAGGCCACGAAGTCCTCGGATCTCATCCCCATCAGCAAGCACAGCTTCGTTGATCCTGAAATGCAGGTCTTCCAGCAGATCGGCTTCCCCCAGGTCAACAACAGCCTCGTCAACGTCAAGCGCGCCGCGGTCAACCTCGGCGGCAAGACGGCTGTTCCCTTCGAGGGTCCCTCCGCGACGGTCGATCCGCGCGGCACCCCCAACGTGGTCTCCGTGCAGACGGACTACGAACTCGCCCCCGCTGACACCTCGCTCGGCGGCACCGGCGTGATCTTCGCCCCCTCGTTCACCAGCGGCACCGTTCCCGCCAACGTCGGCTGGAACCTCCGCGGTCAGACCAGCACGGCCTTCGTGCGCGTCATCGACCCCGTGAACAACCCGGGCACCCCGGCGCCCGCCGCCGGCCCCAACGGCGTCGACAACCAGACCAAGATGGTCCGCCACAACGTCGCGACCGCGCAGGCCGCCGGCGGCTTCTTCACCGGTCACAACTCCCGCGTCGTCGCCGACACCATGGCGGCCATGCAGGGCGACTTCACCACCTTCCCCATCGCGCCGACCGCCGACAACGATGCTGAGATCTCCATGGAGGTCTTCAACACCACGACGGCCGAGCTCAACACCTTCGAGCCCGTCGCGACCTTCACCGGCTTCATCACCGGCCGCATCCTCTACGGCGGCACCTGCGTCGAGGTCGAGCCCGGCGACTGCACCGACATCGGTCTCCCGATCGGCAACATCCTCAACTACACCTCGCTCGGCCCGAACCCCGCGTCGTTCACGACCGGTATCTTCGTCCCGACCTTCATCTGCGAAGACGCCCAGGGCCTGCCCATCATGGGCTGCACCCCGCCCCCCGGCACGATGGTCGGCGACCCCGCCGCCATCGTCGTCGGCCAGTGGCACGAGATGATCGGCCGCACCACCTCTGAGGGCCGCTTCACCGTCCTCATCGACCGTCTCGACGGCAACCCCGCGTACAACATCTACGAGAACGTGCTCCTGACCTCCGGCTTCATGGACCGCGTTGGCTCCAACGCCTCCTTCGAGTCGCAGGACGCCCAGACCTTCTTCGACAACGCCTCCATGGACGGCGAGCCCTTCGAGCTCCCGACCCCGCCCGCGCTCGAGTGCGCCTACCTCGACGACGTCGAGTGGCTCAACTCCGGCCCGGTGCTCGGTCAGACCGGGCGCATCTTCGCGGCCCTTTCCTCGGCCCTCACCGTCATCGACGATGGCGCCCGCGGCCAGGTCTACCGCCAGACCAACAACATCCGTCCCGACAACCAGTACCGCGAAGAGTTCAACACCGCGCTTCCCAACTCGGTGGCTTCGGCCGGCGATCCCTGGGAGCTCTGCTGGGACGTCCGCTCGTCGGGCGCCACGGTCCGCGGCTTCGCGATCGACTCCGAGCTCACCAACTTCGTGGCGGGCGGCGTGACCACCCGCGTCTTCCTCGGTCGTGAAACGACCATGTCCCCCTACGAGCCCTCGATCTACGTCCAGATCAACGTCGCCTACGACCCGATCGACGACATCGAGTCGGCCAACCCGCTCCTCGACAACGAGGCGATCATCGGGACCGACATCGAAGACACCGGCGCCGACTGGGCCGGCGGCACCGCCTACCGCGAGATCTGCGTCGCCATCGACGTGGACAACAACATGACCCTCTCGGTCAACGGCTCGTCCATCTGGACGGGTTCGGCCGCCTCCAACGGCGCCGCCGAGCTGAGCTTCGAGTCTGAGAACAACGTGTTCGGCTCCGACTCGCAGATGCGCGTCAACGACATCGACTTCGCCTGCTCGGCGCTGCCGATCGTCGACCTCCCCGACCTGGTCGTCCCCTACAACGACGACTTCGAGTGGGGCGTCGTGGGCATCGCTCCCGAGCGCCACATCGATGATCCGATGAACTCGCCCCTCGCGAGCACCCGCTACACCAACGCCAACGGCGTCCTTATCGACGAGGCCTCCGTCGCCCGCGGCACCAGCAAGGTCGTCGCGATGCAGAACGTCTTCCGCGACACGACCCAGATCGCGCCGCCGGACATCAACCAGGAAGATCCGTTCGTCTTCACCCAGTTCACCACCGAGACCCCCAGCGTCGCTGTCACCCCCGGCGGCACCGACAAGTGGGTTGTCGAGATGGACTGGTCGATGAACGACTTCACCACCTCGCGTGGCTGGGCCCCGGCGCAGCTCGCGGACGTCGGCGGCGGCGGTGAACTCATCACCACCCTCTGGTACTCCGCCATCGACGACAACTTCTACTTCTTCACCTCGCCGGACGGCGCCATGGCCGGTGACGACCTCGTCACCGTCGCGACCGGCGTCAGCCGCACCTCGCTCGGCATCACCCCCGGCTCGACCTTCTCGGTCCGCGCCGAGTACCTCCCCGCTACCGACAAGGTTGCCTGGTCCGTCAACGGGACCTCGCTCGGCGAGACCAACCCGATCGTCGGCACCGACGACCTCGGCAACGAGCGCATCCACCGCAACCTCGACTTCGTCTTCATCTTCGGTGGCGACGACGACACCGGCACCCCGCTCCCGCCGCTCTCGACCCTCTTCATGGACAACCTCAGCGTCACCACCGGCGACGTTGTCTGTGACGGCGACACCAACGGCGACAACGTCATCAACTTCACCGACCTCAACGCCGTCCTGTCCACCTTCGGTCAGACCGGCGCCGGCATCCCCGGCGACGTCGACGGCAACATGGTCGTCAACTTCTCCGACCTCAACCTCGTCCTCAGCAACTTCGGCAACACCTGCCCGTAAGTCGCTGCTGAAGACAACTAGACTGAATCGACTCTGATTCGCCACGCCCCGGAGAGGTCCGCCTCTCCGGGGCTTTTTCGTGCGCCCTATCCGCGCACAAGAAAGGCCCGCGACGCTCCCGCCGCGGGCCTCTGTGTGCCGTCGCGATGTTGTTCTGCTCAGGCGTCGTCGAGCGCGTCGATGGACTCGAACTCGCGACCCTCGAGCAGTTCGAGACTCGCGCCGCCGCCGGTCGACACGTGCGAGACCTTGTCCGCCGCGCCGAACTTCTCGGCCGCGGCCGCCGAATCCCCGCCGCCGACGATGGTCACCGCGCCGCGCTTCGTCGCCTCGACCATCGAGTCCGCCACGGTCTGCGTGCCGATGCCGAACTTGCCCCACTCGAACACGCCCATGGGCCCGTTCCACACGACCGTGCCCGCCTTCTCGATGATGCCCGCGTACTTGGCCTGCGTCGCCGGGCCGATGTCCAGCCCCATCCAGCCGTCGGGGATGTCGCCCTCGAAGACCTTGACCTCCGCGGCGCTGGGGGCGAACTCGGTGGCGCAGACGTGATCGATCGGCAGGATCAGGTCGCACTTCGCGACCGCCGCCTTATCGATGATCCGCTTCGCGTCCTTCAGGCGGTCCTCCTCGACGCGGCTCGATCCCACCTTGCGGTTCATCGCCGCGAGCATCGTGTACGCCATGGCGCCGCCCACAAGGATCGTGTCGGTGCTGTCGATGAGCCGCTCGATCGCGGGGATCTTGTCGCTGACCTTCGCGCCGCCCAGCACCGCGACGAAGGGCGCCTTGGGCCCGGCGAGCGTGGTCTTGAGATAGCGGATCTCCCTGGCCATGAGCAGCCCGCTCACGCAGGGCTTGCCCTGCTGCTTCATGACCCTCGGCGTCGCGACGATCGACGCATGCGGGCGGTGGGCCGCGCCGAACGCGTCGTTGCAGTAGATGTCGCCCATCGAGGCGAGTTTCTCCGCGAAGTCCGTGTCGCCCTTGGTCTCGGCCTTGTGGAAGCGGAGATTCTCGAGGAGGATGATCTCGCCGTCGGCCATCTCGTCAACGGCGTTGCGGGCCGCGGCGTCCACGCAGTCGTGGGAAGGGAACTTCACCGGCTTGCCCAGCAGGTCGCCCAGACGCTTCGCGCACACCTCAAGGGACTGCCCCGACTCGTAGCCCTGACCTTCCGGGCGTCCGCGGTGCGACATGAGAACGCATCGCCCGCCCCGTTCGATGACCTCGCGGATCGTCGGCAGCGCCATCTCGATTCGCCGGTCATCGGTGATGGCCCCGTTCTCGACGGGCACGTTGAAATCGACCCGGACGAGCACCCGCTTGCCCTTCACGTCGATCCGATCGATGGTCTGTTTCGCCACTGGGAACTCCTCCCTAAGAGTTGCTGGTTGAGGGCGGGATGGTAGCGGCGCCGCCGCGAACCCCCCGCGATACAGTCGCCTCGTGCGCGACCCGCGAACCATCCCGATGCCTGTGATCGTCGGCCCCACCGCGGGCGGAAAGTCCTCCCTCGCGGTCGATCTCGCGGTGCTGCTCCGCGACCGGCACGGCGCGGCGGGCGAGGTCGTCTCCGCCGACGCGATCCAGGTCTACCGAGGCCTCGACATCGGCTCGGGCAAGGTCACCCAGGACGAAATGCGAGGCGTCCCACACCACCTGCTGAGCGTGCGCGACCCCCGGGAGTCCTTCAGCGTCGAAGAGTGGCTTTCGCTCGCGGAGCGGGCCATCGACGACATCCGTGCGCGCGGCGGCGTCCCGATCGTCGTCGGCGGCACGCATTTCTACGTCAAAGCGTTGCTGGAAGGCCTTTTCCAAGGCCCGAAGGGCGATCCGGCGCTGCGGGAACGGCTCGCAGCGATGGACCCGCGCGAGCGATTCGGGGAACTCCGAACGGTTGATCCCGCCGCCGCCGAACGCATCCATCCAAACGACGAGAAGCGGGTGATTCGCGCTCTGGAAGTCTTCCGGCTGACGGGGACGCCGATCTCCGCCCTGCAGCGCCAATGGGACGCGGGCGCGCACCGCGACGACGCCGTCGTCATCGGCCTCGAATGGCCCGCCGAAGCGATCAACCGCCGCATCAACGCCCGCGTCAGACAGATGGTCGAGCAGGGCTTCGTGGACGAGGTCCGCGGCCTGCTCGCGGCGGACGCGCTCGGGCCCACCGCAGGGCAAGCCCTCGGCTACAAACAGATCGCCGACGCCCTCCGACGCGGCGCGGGCGATCTCGACATCAGCGACGCGATCGAGCGCACCAAGATCGAAACCCGCCGCTTCGCGAAGAACCAGCGGACCTGGCTGCGACGGCTCCGACCTTCCCCGGGTTCGCTGTGGATCGACGCGGAGACCGTCCCCCAGGCCCGGTGGGCGGCCCTGGCGGCCGATCACCTGCTGGCGGATGCCTGACTCCGCCTCGGGAACACCCACGCGTCAGAACCCGTCGGAGCGGGCCGGACGCACTCCTCAGAGACCCGATCGCGAGACCCCGAGCCAGCGACCGATCTTGACAACCGCGGCCCTGTCCGCTTAGGTCGTCGGCGCGGTCGGCCGACCAGAGGTCCCGCCCGTACCTTACTTATGGCGAAGAAACCAACCGCATCCCGTACAAAGTCCACGACGCGCAAGAAGTCCACC
>JBQLZI010000161.1:0-6191 GCA_052168195.1 Phycisphaerales bacterium | reverse complement strand
CCCGCGAAGTTCCGACGGTCGCGATCCGGTCTATCGACCGGTCGCTGCTCGGCCACGACGACGTCGACGCCGAGCGCGAATCGTCGGCGGCGGAGCATGAATCGGGCCGCCCGCTCGGCGACCTGACCAGAAGGGTGCAGCAACTCCAGTGCGTCTGGCGGACGTAGCGGCGATCGCAGGGACGGTGCGCGCGCAGCGCGCCTGTCCGTGACCTCTTGCCGCTTCGTTCACCATATCACATCCATCCCAGATTCACTGGAGACCGACTATGCGTTTCACGCATTTCGCCCGCTTTGCCGTGCTCGTTTCCTCGCTTGCCCTCGCCGGCTGCGCCTCGTCGACCGAGAGCGCCTCGCCCGCGGAGGCCCGCGCCGACGCCGCCGATTTCTCGGGGGATTTCCGCCCGATCGAGGCCGACTCCGCGACCCTCGTGGTGCGCGGGCTGTCGTGCCCCAAGTGCGCCAACAACGTCAACCTGCAACTCGAGAAGGTCGCCGGCATCGGTGAGACCCACATCGACATGGGCGCCGGCGAGGTTCGCGTCGAGTTCAGCCAACTCGCGGCGCGCAACCCGAGCAAGGCGCAACTCGCGAAGGCCATCACCGACGCCGGGTTCACCGTCGTCGACATCCGCACGCCCTGAGCGCACCGGAGGCGTTCCTATGCATTCTCGCATCGCAATCGTCGCGGCGTGCGCGGTCGCCGCGCCCGCGCTTGGCCAGCAGGCGATTCTCACCACCGCCCCGACCCTGCCCTCGAAGGGCCAGATCGTGACGCGTCACCTGCTGACGTTCACCTCCTACGACGACGGCCCGGTCGACGGCGAGGACATCGTGCTCACCAACTCGGTGGCCTACGGGCTGACCGGGAACCTCGGCGTGCAGTTCGACCTGCCCTACCGCTTCCGCGACGTCGACGGGCTCACCGGGGGCGACGTCGACACGTCGGGCCTCGCCGACGCGGACCTTTCCCTGAAATGGCGTGTCTGGCAGGACGACTTCGGCGCCGTCGATACGGCTCGCCTTGCCGTGCTCGGCGGCGTGCAACTCCCCACCGGGGCCGATCGGTTCTCCTCGGACTCGGTCGACCCGTTCCTCGGGGCCGCGTTTATGTATATCCGCGGCCGCCACGGGCTGGGCGCCTCGGCGAGGTGGCTGTTTACAACCGGTGACACCGACGGGCCCGCCTTCCAGCCGGGCGACTCCCTCGCGGACGCGCTGGAACTCGATGCCGCGTATCTCTTTCGGATCGCTCCCGAGACCTACGGCGAGGAGTTCGTCGCCTCGTGGTACGGGGTTCTGGAGGTCAACACCGTCTACGAGACCAACGGCGACGCGGAGGCGTTCCTTGCGCCCGGGATCCTCTACGAAGCCCCGAGTTTCGCGATCGAGGCCAACATCCAGGTTCCGATAGCCCAAAGTCTGGATAACCGGCCGGAACGCGAGTTCATCGCCACGATCGGGCTCCGACTGCTGTTCTGAGTCCGCAATCACCCCCCAACCGGGAAGAGAGTCAGTGTTCTCCCCGGTTGGGGGTTTCCCTCGCTGCGTATTTCCCGCATAATGACGCCATGTCCACCGGTCAGGGCGACGGCGACGGTCTCGGTACGGCCCCACGCAACCCCGTGGACATGGTCGCACCCATCTGCGCCTCCACGCCGCAGAAGCCCGAGGAACTCTTCGCCTCGCTGGAGCGCGAACTGCGCATGATGGCGGCCAACGCCATCCACTCCGAGCGCGCCAACCACACGCTTCAGGCCACCGCGCTCGTCAACGAGGTCTGGCTCCGGCTCGCGCAATCCGACCGCCTCTCGTTCAAAAGCCGCGAGGCGTTCCTCGCGTTCGCGGCCAAGGTCGTGCGCCACATCCTTGTCGATTACGCCCGCAAGCGCCTCGCGAAGAAGCGCGGCGGCGGCAAGGGCCCGGTCGATCTCGATCCCAACGAGTTCGGCGTCGACTCCTGGGCCGCGCAGATCCTCGAACTCGAGGACGAACTCTCCCAACTCGCGGTGCTGCACCCGCGCTCGGCCCGCGTCGTCGAACTCCGGTTCTTCACCGGGCTCGAGATGGAGGAGATCGCGGCGCAACTCGGCGCAACTCGGCGTGACCGCGCGGACCGTGCGCAACGACTGGGCCACCGCCCGCGCCTGGCTCCGGGTCCGGCTCGACCCCGAGGAGGCCGAGTGACACCGGAACTGTTCGAGCGTGCCCGGACGCTCTTCCTCGCGGCGAAGCGGCTCGACGACGACTCCAGAACCTCGCTGCTCGAGGACGTCTGCGACGGCGACGCCGAACTCCGCCGCCTCGTCGATCGCCTGCTCGACGCGGATGCCCACCAGGCCGCGTCCGTCCTCGACGAACCGGTCTTCCGCCACCCGCTCGCGAAGTCCGTCGACGAACTCTCCACGCCACGCCTCGTGGGTCCTTACCGGGTGATCCGCTCGCTCGGCTCGGGGAGCGTCGGGGACGTTTACCTCGCGGAGCGAGGCAACACCAAGGCCCCGCCCGTCGCGATCAAGGTGCTCCGCGCCGGCGCGATGGCCAAGTCCAGTCTCGCCGCGGCGAGGTTCGAGGTCGAGCGCAGCGCGCTCTCGATGCTCTCCCATCGCAACATCGCACGCATCTTCGACGCCGGCACCACGGAAGAAGGCCGCGCGTTCCTCGTCATGGAGTACATCTCCGGCGAGCGCATCGACGAGTACTGCCGCGCCCACTCGCTCTCCCGGCGCAGCCGCCTCACGCTCTTCCTTCAACTCTGCGACGCCGTGCAGCACGCCCACCAGCGCGGCGTGATCCACCGCGACCTCAAGCCCGCGAACGTCCTTGTCGTCGATGAGCCGTGGCCCATGGTCAAGGTCGTCGATTTCGGCATCGCCAAGATCATCGGGGACCCGCGCGGTCTCTCCCCGACCCTCACCGAGCCCGGACAACTGCTCGGCACGTTCGACTACATGAGCCCAGAGCAACTCGACCCCAACAGGGGCCAGGCCGACGCGCGCAGCGACGTCTTCGCGCTCGGCGTGCTGCTCTACCAACTGCTCACAGACAACCTGCCCTTCGGCGACGAGGACGTGCTCGCACGCCGCGCCCGCGGCGCCTTGAACTCCACCAACATCACCCCCATGCGCGCCCTGCCCGGCCCCGTGCGCAGGGACATGGAGACCATCGTCGTCAAGGCGCTCCAGCCCGACCCGGAGAAACGCTACCCGACGCCGGCGCACCTCGCGGAAGACGTTCGCCGCCACCTCGGGGGCGCTCCCGTCGCGGCTCGCGGTCCTTCGATCTGGTACCGGGGCTCCAAGTTCCTCTCGCGTCACCCCGCGTCCACGTCCGCCGCGGTCGTGCTCGTCGGTGCGATCCTCGTGGTCGCCCTGTCGAACCTCATGTGGCGCGTCGAAGTCGAGCGCGAACGCCGCGTCATGCGCGACACCATCCTCCAGTTCATGGACAGTTCGTTCGAGCACCTCCGCCACATGAGCGGCGCCTCGGAGAGCCGGCGCGAGACCGTCGCCTCCCTCCTTGCCCAGACCGACCGCCTCCTCGAAGTGCGCGGCGAGGACCTCGAACTCCTCGAATGCAAGGCACGCCTGCTCGACGAGGTGAGCGACTACGCGTACTGGGACAGCGACTACGAGACCTGCAAGCAGCACCGCGAGGATGCGCTCGCGATCAGACGCATCACGCTGGAACGCCTGCCGAAAACCGTGGAACGGCGCCGCCTGCTCGCAGAGTCGATCGTGAAGGTCGGCGACGCCGACCAGGCCCTCGGCGACCTGGAGACCGCGCGCGATCGATACACCGAGGCGATGGACATCCATCTGGCCCTGCACGACGAGTACGCGACGCATGTCGGCGTCCTCGACGATCTCTGCTGGAGTTATGAGCGCCTCGGCGCGTTGCTCGGGAAACTCGGGCAGGACGCACAGTCCCGCGCGTACTTCGAACGTCGACTCGCGCTCGCCATGCGTTTGCTCACGCTCTCGCCCGACCGCGCCCTTAGCCATCACAACGCCGCGTGGGCCCACGGCGCCATGGCGCGGCTCTCGGACAACCCGGATTACATCCTCAGCGAAACCTACCTCGCGCTCTCGCACGCGCGGGAGGCGATCGGACGCGAGCCCGACCGCACCGCGTTCCAGGAATCCCTGGTCTACGCCCTCCGCAACCGCGCCGAAGCCATGCGCGAGCACGCCGGTGTGCAGGCCGCCGAGTCGTACTACCGCGAGTACGTCCTGGCCTGCGATCAACTCGCGCGGGCCAACCCGAGCACAGAAATCTTCCAGCGTTTCAGCGGAGCGTCGCGCGCTCGGGCCGCGGCCGTCCTCGCCGAAGGAGGGCTGCTCCGTCAGGCCGCCATCTACGCGTCGGAAGCCCTCCCGATGCTCAACGCGACGGAATGGGCCCGGAAAGCGACCGACGAAGCATTCGGCGATGACCGGTGCACGCTCGTCCAGGTCCTCGACCTCGCCTCGAACGCCGGCGTCAACGTTCCCAGCGCAGCGGCCGATCGTCCGATCCCCCCCCGACGCGCCCGCCCCCCCGTCTCCGCTCCCGCCGCCCCGCTCCGTCAGGACGACTGGAACGCCGCCGACCCCGCGTCGGCGCCCTGAAAAACACAACGAGCGAGGGAAGAAACCCTCGCCCGTGCGGCAAGTCGGGGTGATTGGATTCGAACCAACGACCTCTTGACCCCCAGTCAAGCGCGCTAACCAAACTGCGCTACACCCCGCCCAGTTGTGCGAGTGCGAGTGTAAGCCCGCCGCCGCCCCCCGACAAGGATCGGCGCCCTCAACCCCTGCCTTCGCCGTCCTCGCCCGCTATCCTCGCCCCCGATGCCCTCAACGCCCGCCCACGCCTCCCGATCCGTCCTCATCAAGGGCGGCCGCCTTCTCGACCCCGCCTCCGGCGCCGACCGCTCGGCCGACGTCGCGATCCGCGAAGGCCGCATCGACCGCATCGACGCTTCGATCGCCGACGCGGGGTTCGACGAGGTCATCAACGCCCGGGACATGCTCGTCACCCCGGGGCTGATCGACCCGCACGTACACCTGCGCGACCCCGGCCAGACCCACAAGGAAGACGTTGCGTCGGGGGCAGAGGCCGCCGCGTTCGGCGGGTTCACGACGGTGTGCTGCATGCCCAACACCGCGCCCGCCCTCGACACCCCCGAAACACTCGAGGTCGTCGCGGGCCGGGCCGCGCGGGCCCGATGCAGGGTCTTCCCGGTCGCCGCAGCCACGAAGGGACGCAAGGGCGAGGAACTCGCCGAGATCGCTTTGCTCGCCAAGGCGGGCGCCGTGGGATTCAGTGACGACGGAGACGTGGTGGCCGACGCGGGCATGATGCTGCGCGTCCTGCGCGCCGTTGAGCAGACCGGCCGCGCGTTCATGCAGCACTGCCAGGAGCCCTCCCTCACGCGAGGGGCGTCCATGCACCAGGGCGAGGTCGCGACGAGGCAGGGCCTTGTCGGCTGGCCCCGCGTGGCTGAGGAACTCATCGTCGAGCGCGACATCCGCCTCGTCGCCGAGACCGGCTGCGCGTACCACGTGCAGCACCTGAGCAGCGCGGGATCGGTCGACCTTGTCCGCCGCGCCCGCGAGCGCGGGCTCCCCGTCAGCGCCGAAGCGTCACCACACCACCTGCTGCTTACGCACGAGGCCTGCGACGACTTCAACACCATGGCGAAGATGAATCCGCCGCTCCGCGAACAGGCGGATATCGACGCGATCCGCGAAGGCGTCGCCAACGGCTGGATCACCGTCCTCGCCACGGACCACGCGCCGCACACCGACGAAGAGAAATCCCAGCCCTTCGAGGCAGCCCCGTTCGGGATCATCGGCCTCCAGATGGCGCTGCCGCTTTACGCCAAATCGCTCGTCGAGACCGGCCTGATCGATTGGCCCCGACTCATCGCGCTCATGACCATCGAGCCCGCCCGGCTCTGCGGCCTCGACGCCGGCGGCCTCGGATCGCTGACCGAGGGCGGCCCGGCCGACGTGACCGTCATCGACCCGGCCGCACGCTGGACCATCGATCGCGACGCTCTGCCGGGTCGGTCGAAGAACACGCCGTTCGATGGATGGGAAATCACCGGTCGCGCCGCGTGCACGATCGTCGGCGGCGTAGTCACGCACCGACCGAACTGAGCGTCACTCCTCGGCGACGCCTCGTTCCGCGGACACCCATCCGTTC
>JBQLZI010000160.1:0-6194 GCA_052168195.1 Phycisphaerales bacterium | reverse complement strand
CCCCTCCCGCTGCGCAGGAGGGGAAGAAGAAGAACTCCCTTGCGCCGCGTGCGGGCCTGCCGGCCTCTCGCGGCCTTTTCAATTGGCGAAGCAGTCGGCGCCGAAGGCGGTGAGGACGTTGTTGAGGTCGAGGAAGTCGACGGTGTTGTCGCCGTTGGTGTCGCCGCCGATGCCGGGGAAGAAGAGCCCGAAGTTGGTGAGGAGGGTGTTGAGGTCGGCGAAGTTGACGACGCCGTCGTCGTTGGCGTCGCCCGGGCAGAAGTACGGTTGGTCGCAGCGCACTTCGACGTTGTCGACGTAGAAGCGTGCGCCGACGCCGTTGGAGGCGTTGGACGATTCGAAGCGCACGGTGTTGAACGCGATGGGGTTGGACGTGCGTCCGATGTAGATGGGGATCGGCCCGTTGCCCTGATCGACGAGCACGGTGAGCGTGAACGCGCTGCTGATACGGATGATGAGTTTCTGGTAGACGCTCGGCGAGTTGAGGAACTCGAAGCCGGTGTCGACGATGCCGAAGCCGGGCCGGATGGGCACGGTCGCGGGGTTGAGGGTCTGGACAGTCTGCACGAGGACGTTGCGGCGGAAGACGCCGGCGTCGGGGTCGTGGTATCCGAGGAAGACGCGGGCTGCGAGCGAGCTGTTCGAGTAGAGCGCGACGGCGCGGGTTGTTCCGGGGCCGGTGGTGCGCAGGTCGACGGAGAAGACGGTTTCGGTGTTCGGGTCGGGGAACGTGAACGGGAGCGGGCTGCGGAACACCTCGCGGTAGACGTCGTCGCCGATGGTGTTCTCTTCGCGCAGGGCGTGGTTGTCGGGCGTGCCGATGCCCTGCTGGACGACCTCGGGCTCGGCGGGCGGGGTGATGAACCAACGGTTCTGGGAGTTGCCTTCGAGCGGTCCTTCGAAGAGCCAGTCGATGTTGTCGAGGTACGGGCATTCGAAAGGCGGCGGCTCGGCGGCGATGATGAGCGCGCCGGTGGCGGTGACGTTGTCGACGTACGCGTCGGCGTCGAGGTGTTCGAATGCGGTGTTGGCGGCGGCGTGCGCCATGGTGGTGGAGAACCGCGCGGGCTGCCGGGAGATGAGTGTTTCGCCGGCGCCGTCGAGGCGGTCCATGCGGAAGTCGAGGGTGAGGTCGGGGTTGACGGCGATGCGCACGCGGAACCAGTTGCCGATGGGCGGCGGCACGGGGTCGCCGATGTTGAAGCCGGGGTGCGGGACGCAGCCGGGAACGGTTGCGCCCGATTCCGTCGTGCAGTAGCGCGCCTGGAAGAACCGCGGGAAGTGTCCGGTGGGGTCGTCGAGGGAGTGCATCGTGAGGATCGGCCCGACGGGCAGGCCGATGTCCGCGCAATCCCCGGGCTCGTCTTTGACGCACGTTCCTCCCCAGAGGAGGCGGCCCGCGGCGTTCTCGAAGGAGTACATCTCGC
Source organism: Phycisphaerales bacterium (assembly GCA_052168195.1). Classification (GTDB taxonomy): domain Bacteria; phylum Planctomycetota; class Phycisphaerae; order Phycisphaerales; family UBA1924; genus JAHBXC01. The sequence goes on along the minus strand of JBQLZI010000160.1, from coordinate 4,767 downwards.
TCAAACTTTCCACGAAGTACTCGGCGGAGACGTCGACGGATTCGGAGGTGGTGGCGCGGAGGTCGAAGGGGAACTCGAGGCGGCCGCCGAGGAAGAACCCGCCGGGCGTCTGGGCGGTCTCGGTGTGGATATGGATCGCGCGGGAGGCGTTGACGACGCCGTTGGGGCCGCCGACGGGCGCGCCGGAAAGATCGGCGAGGCGTCCGAAGGGGAGGTACTGGGCGCGGAGGCGGTTCTCGCCCCACTCGAACCCTTCGGGGCCCAGCACGCTGAAGGGCGGCGCGAACGCGCCGCCGAAGAGCGAGACGTCGACGGGGAAGTTCTCGAGTTCGTCGCGCATGGAGACGACGGCGCCGGCGTAATTGGCGAGGCCGCGCGGCAAGGCGCTGACTCGCTGCGGCGCCGCGGGCGGGTCGGTGATCGCGCCGGGCGAGGTCAGCGGCTGGGCCGCGGCGCAGGCGGAGAGCGCGGCAGCGGCGGCGAGCGGTGCGCAACGGGAACGGAACGCGGTTGTCATACGGCCCCCTGTTGTCCTGCGAATGTCAGTTGGCGAAGCAATCGGCGCCGAAGGCCGAGAGCACGGCGTTGAGGTCGGCGAAGTCGACGGCGTTGTCGCCGTTGGCGTCGCCGTCGATGCCCTGCGCCGACTGGCCGAAGTTCGTCAGCACGTCGTTGAGATCGGTGAAGTTCACGACGCCGTCGTGGGCGGCGTCTCCCGGGCAGAAGACGGATTGCGCGCACAGCGCTTCGACGCTGTCGACGTAGAACCGCGTCGCGACGCCGGCGGCGTCGTTCGCGGACTCGAACACGACGCGGTCGAAACCGCCGAGGGACAACGCGTCGCCGATGAAGATCGTGCTCGTTGCGCCGACGGCCGGATCGACGATGAGGGTCAGCGCGCCCGTGCTGCTGACGCGGAGGGCGAGCGCGTGATAGACATTCGGCGTGTCGGGGAGCACGTATCCGGTGTCAGCGATGGCGGCGCCCGGCGCGATCGCCGGCGCACTGAACGGATCGAAGGACGGATCGGTCTGCACGAGCACGTTGCGGCGGAACGAACCCGTGTCGGCGTCGCGGTAGCCGAGAAAGAGGCGCGCGACGAGATTCGAGCCGGAGAAGAGCGCCACGCCGCGCGTGGTGCCCGGGCCGGTTGTGCGCACCTCGGCGGTGAAGACCGCTTCTTCGTTCACGCCCGGCTGGACGCTGGGAAGCACGCTCTCGAACTGGGCGCGGTACACGTTGTCGCCGGCGCTGTTCTGCTCGCGGATCGCGAGCGTCACGTTGCCGAAGATGCCCTGCTCCAGCACTTCGGGATTCGCCGGCACGATCACCGACCAGCGCTCGGTGGCGACGTCGGCGAGCGATCCTTCCGACAGCCAGTCGAGCGTGTCGGTGTACGGGCACTGGAGCGCGGGCGCCTGACCAGCCAGCGCGGAGACGGGCAGCGCGGCGACGGCGGCGAGAACGGCGACATCCAAGCGGCACTTCATCACGTTTCGCATATGACCCCCTTGATTTGGCCAAATGTTTACAAATCGCTGCCGACAGCATACTTCGCTGCTGCGGGTGTGCAAGGGGATTATTTTCGGGAGCGGTGCGCGGGGCGTTCGGGCGCGGCGGCGCTGCAGCGGTTTGTTCGGGTCTATCCTCGCTGCCCATGAGCACACCGATCGAACTGGCGGGGCTGTCGAAGTGGTTCGGGAAGACCCGGGCGGTGGAAGACGTGTCGCTGACGATCGAGGGCGGCAAACTGTTCTTCCTGCTGGGGCCCTCGGGCTGCGGGAAGACGACGCTGCTGCGGCTGATCGCGGGGTTCATGGAGCCGACGAAGGGCGCGATCCGGTTCGGCGCGCGCGACGTGACGCGGCTGGCGCCGAGCAAGCGCAACGCCGGGATGGTTTTCCAGAGTTACGCGCTGTGGCCGCACATGAGCGTGCGCGAGAACGTGGAGTTCGGGCTCAAAGCGCGGAAGGTTCCGCGAGCGGAGCGGCGCGCGCGCGCGGACCGGGCGCTGGACGCGGTGCAGATGCTGGACAAGGCGGAGCGCAAGCCGACGCAGTTGTCGGGCGGTCAGCAGCAGCGGGTGGCGTTGGCGCGGGCGCTGGTTGTTGAGCCGGACGTGCTGCTGCTCGATGAGCCGCTGAGCAATCTCGACGCGAAACTGCGCAACGAACTGCGCGAGGAGATCCGGCGGATCTGCCGCGCGACGGACGTGACGGCGATCTACGTGACGCACGATCAGAAGGAAGCGCTGAGCATGGCCGACGGGATGGCGGTGATGTCGGCGGGGAAGATCATGCAGGTGGGCGGGCCGAAGGAGTTGTACGAGCGGCCGCGGGACCGCTTCGTGGCGGACTTCCTGGGGGCGACGAACTTCTTTGCGGGGACGGTCGCGGAGCGGAACGGCTCGACGGTGACCGTGCGGACCGGTGTGGGTGCGCTGAAGGCGGCGGTGCGATCCGGAGAGACCCCCCCTGCTGACGGCGAGGTGCACTGCCTGGTGCGTCCCGAGTCGATGCGGCTGGCGGAGGGCGGCGCGGCGAATGGATATAACATGCTGCAGACAAGGCACTTAGAGACGATTTATCTCGGCGAGATGGCGCAGCACTGGGTGGAGACGGTTCCTGCGGAGGGCGCGGGGCCGGCGCAGAAATTGCGCGTCTTGGAAATGAACCCCCGCCGGGTGTACCGCGTTGGCGAGGAGGTCGCCGTGGCGATCGACCCGGCGGAGGTCGTGTTGCTCCGCGAGTGATGGCTGCCGCTCAGGCGGTGAGTCGCCTGGCCGGGGACTCGGCGTTGGCGGCGGGCTGCCGGGCGGCGGCGGGGAGGGTGATGACGAACTCGGCGCCGCGGCCGGGCTGGGTCGGGGCGAGGGTGATCGACCCCCCTGCCTGCTCGATGAGTTGTCGGCAGACGGCGAGGCCCAGGCCAAGCCCCCCCTGCTCGGGCCTTGAGGTGACGAAGGGCTGGAAGAGCCGCGCGCGGACGTGCTCGGGGATGCCGGGGCCGTCGTCCTGGATGCGGATCTCGACGGCGCGGGTGTTCCCCGTGGAACACTCGGCCTCGTGGGCGGCGATGCGGATGGCCCCCCCGCCGTGCTGGGATCGCTGGGCCAGGCGGGCGTTGTTGATGAGGTTGAGCAGCACCTGCTCGAGCGCGATCGGGTGGGCGGCGACGGCGAGGTCGGCCTCGGCCTCGATGTGTACGCCCAGGCGGGCGCGGTCCATGGCGGCCCCGGGAGCGCGAAACGCGGTCGCGAGGGCCTTGCGGACGGCGTCGAGGACGACGGCGCGCGGCGCGATGGCCAGCAGGGGATCGACGGCGGATTCGACGTCGCGGTCGCGCTGGTCCGGCCCGCCGCGTTTCCCGAGGAGGGCGTCGGCGAGGAACGCGGCCCGCTCGGCGCCGTCGACGGCCTTCCCCAGCGCCTTGGTCCGCAGGGCCTCGTCGTCGGGGTGCATCATCGCGAGTTGGGCGTAGGACAGCAGGGGGGTGAGGATGTTGCTGAGTTCGTGGGCGAACATCCCGGCCAACTGGCCCGCGGTGACCAGCCGCTCGAGCCCGATGCGGTCGAGGCGGCTGAGTGATTCGAGCATCTCTCGGGCGTGATCCGCGCCGGGTGTTCCACGTGGAACACTCGGGCGCACGTCGTCCATGACGCTGCCGGCCGGGCCGGACGTGGTCCGGATCTCGGCGGCGGTGGGGGTGCGAGGCATGATCCTCCCCTCTCCGGCGACATCCGGCGTGTTCCACGTGGAACATCCACGCGCCCACGCCGTCGCCAGAGGGGGCTATCGGCCCGTTCCGACCCCCTGTTGACGCCGCTTCACCCGCGGCATGAGTTCAGGCCAGCCCGTCGCGGAACCACCCGCACCCGCTCTCCGCAGCCCCCGGGTTGCCCGTTTTCACACGTTCGGCGACCCACGCCGCACAGGATGCCGGACGCAGGTCCGCCGCGGCCAGGTCCGGGAACGCCACCCAGTCGAACGCGATATCGGGCTCGAGCGACGCCCAGCCGCCCGGGCGGAGCAGGTCTGGTCGGTCGGCAGGGGGGGTGACCGCGTACGTCAGGTTGATCTCGTGCCGCGGCCGGCCCTGCTGCACGAACCCGTGCTCACTGACCAACAGCAGCCGCCCGACCCCCACCGCCACGCCCGACTCCTCCATGAACTCCCGGGCCAGGGCCGTCGCCCCGCACTCCCCGGGTTCCACGTGCCCGCCGGGCAGATAGCGGTACCCGTGCTCGACATTGCGGCACAGCAGCACGCGGCCGTTCGACACCAGCAGCCCTCGCGCCAGAATCTCGATCGTCGCGGGCGCCATCAAATCAGGATCATCTGTATCTGGAAGTGTTCCACGTGGAACACCCGAGTTGTTGTGTTCGTCGGCCATACGCCATACTATCGGCCGCACAGCCAACCCTCAGCGCACGGAGACCACGGATGGCCAGCGCACCCGCCAGGAATACGAACAAAGACCGCACAAAGCCGCCCCGCCTCGGCCGAGGGCTCTCCTCGCTCATCGGCGGCCCGGTCAGGATCGACCCCCCGCCCGCCGTCGACACGCCATCCGTCCCGTCCGATAAAAACACCGCCCAGCCCGCCGAATACCGGCAGCAGGGGGGCGCCGGGGGTTCCGAGGATACCGGGGGCGTCGGGGGTGCCGGGGGCGCCGCATCCACCACCGAGCAAACTTCGCCCGCGCCCACCGCCGACGCTCTCCCGCCCGCCGAGCCCTTCGAAGGCGAGCCCGGCGCCTCCAGCGGCG
>JBQLZI010000159.1:0-6229 GCA_052168195.1 Phycisphaerales bacterium | reverse complement strand
CCACGAGCCATTCCAGGTACGGGCGCGGCTCGCCCGCGTCGCGCGTGAGCATCGCGAACTCGCGCTCGTAGCGCTGGATGTCGGCGATCGGCATCGAGATCGGCGCGCGCCACAGGATCCGGCGCGGCGATCCTCCGGGCGCGCAGAGCGGATCGGCCACCGCCTCCTCCCACGCGCGGAGGTTCTGCACGAACTCGTTGTCGAGCGCGCCCGCGCCGTCGCGGCGGTCGATGGGGATGCCCTGCATCGACAACTCGGCGCCGATCTGGTCAAGGTGCGTTCCCGACCGCGCGATGACCGCGAACTCGCCGTGCGCGCGCCCGTGCTCGGCGCGGTCGAGCAGGATCATCGCGGCGATCGCGGCGCCGTCGGACTCCGCCGGTGAATGCGTCACGCCCTCGATGCGGGCGCTCGCGAAGCACGCGTCGTCCGGGCGTCCCGGCTCGACGACCTTGTCGGGGTCGAAGCGCCGGTTCGCGCGATCGATGATGGAGTTCGCGGTTCTGACGATCACCGGCGCGGACCGGTAGTTCTTCGTGAGCGCGATCTTCTGGTACGTCGGGTAGGTCTTCGCGAAGCGCTCGAAGGCGCGGTCGTCGGCGCCGCGGAACGCGTAGATCGACTGGTCGTCGTCGCCGACGACGCACACGTCGGGGTTCCGCCCGGGCGGGGCGAGCAGCGTGAGCAGTTCGATCTGCGCGACGTTCCAGTCCTGGAACTCGTCGACCACGATGTGCCGATGGTCATCGCGAACGAGCGCGGCGACGTCGGCGTCTTCGCGGAGCAGTCTCGACGGCAGCGCGATGAGGTCGTCGTGGGCGAGGGCGCCGTCGCGGAGGAGCCGCTCGTCGTAGAGCGCGAGCAGGCGGGCGTGGTCCTCGTGCGTGGGCTGCGCGGCGCGGAGCGCGTCGGCCCGTGCGTCGTCCTCGATGGGCGCGGGCTCGCCGCGATCATCAAATTCTTCGGGATCGAGGCCCTTCGCGATGAGGTCGCGGCGGCGCTCGACCCATTCCCGCGAGCGCTCGGGGGTGACCGCGTCGTTGCGGCACGCGCCGATGAAGCGCGCGGCGGCTTCGAGGGCGGTCTCCCGCCCCTGCGCCGCGAGGTGCCTGAACAGGTCGTTCGACCACACGAGGTCGCGGAGCAGGCGCTTCTGCTGCGCGGAGTCGAGGAATACGAGGTTCGAGGGCAGGTCGAGCCGATCGGCGTAGCGGCGGACGAGCCGGTAGCCGAACGCGTGCACTGTGCTCGCGCGCAGCCGCTCGGCGTGGCCGACGCTCAGCCCCATGCGGACGAACATGCCCGCGAGGCGCGTGCGCAGTTCCTCGGCGGACTTGATCGTGAACGCGAGCGCGAGGACGGATTCGGGATCGGCGCCGAGCCCTCCCTGCTCGACCGGGGCGACGGCCCGCGCGACGCGGTGGACGATGACGCGCGTCTTGCCGGTTCCGGGACCGGCGAGCACGGCGAGGGGGCCGGAATCGTGCAGGACCGCTTGGCGCTGGGCGTCGTTGAGGTCTTGCAGGAACGCGGGTTCGCCGCCGGGGGAGGGCATGAGCGCAGTGTACGAGTTTCGTGTGCGGCCCTCACCCGGTCGCCCCCCGGGGGTCGCGACCACCCTCTCCCATCGGGAGAGGGTGCGGATCGTTTACCGCGCCGCCGCCGGTTCGTTGAGGATCTTCTCGGCGTACGAGTTCATCGCGTCGCGGAGTTGCTCGAACGACTCCAGCACGTAGAGGATCGGCTGGTAGTGGTCGATCTCGAAGGACGTCTCGCAGACGCGTTCGAGGTTGAACGGGCGGCGGTCGACCTCGCTGGATTCGAGCGAGTGGTGGCCCTCGCCCTCCGACGAGATGAGCCCGCTGCCGTACAACTTCAGGCGCCCGCCTTCGCGGATGAGGCCGAACTCGACGGTGAACCAGAAGAGCCGCGCGAGGCGTTCGGTGTGGTGGGGGTCGTTGGTGTGGAGGGCCGCCTGGCCGTAGGTCTGGAGGAAGTCGGCGAAGACCGGGTCGGCGTGGAGGGGCACGTGCCCGAAGACGTCGTGGATGATGTCGGGCTCCGGCAGGTAGTCCATGCTGGTCTTGGGCCGCACGGTGATGGTCGTGGGGAACTGGCGCTGGGCGAGGAAGGCGAAGAAGGACTTCGCGGGGAGGTAGCCCGGCACGCCGCGGGACTGCCAGCCGGTCATGGGCCCGAGGTTGGCGTTGACCTCACGCAGGTCGGGCACCTGGTTGCGGTTGAGGTTGATGATGGAGAGGCCCTTGAGGAAGACGTCGGAGGCGTCGGTCTCGAGCTGCTTCATCCGCTTGTCGAAGAGTATCTTCCAGACCTCGTGGTCCTCGTCGGAGTAGCGGTCCCAGTGCTGGGTGATGACCATCGACTCGATGTCGATCTGGTCGGCGGGGAGGCCTTCCGAGTCGGCGGCGGCCTGGAGGGCGCGCTTGGCTTCGTCGTTGTCGATGGCGCGGTGCTGGATGCTGGACATAGTTCGGGCCTCCGTGCGAAAACAGCGGGATTGCAGCATTATACAGGGCCGCTTCACGGCCCGGAGGGAGCGTCCGTACACTGCCCTCCATGCCCTTTGCGGAGCCCTCCACAACGCGCGAGATCATCCGACTGCCCACGCTGGTGGTGAACCAGATCGCGGCGGGCGAGGTCGTCGAGCGGCCGGCGTCGGTGGTGAAGGAACTGGTCGAGAACGCGATCGACGCGGGCGCGACGCGGATCGCGGTCGATCTGGAGCAGGGCGGCATCGAACTGGTCCGCGTGACCGACGACGGCGCGGGCGTTCCGCTCGAGCAGGCGCCGCTGATGCTGGCGCCGCACGCGACGAGCAAGGTCCGCGAGATCGGCGACCTGGACGCGATTGCGACAATGGGCTTCCGCGGCGAGGCGGTCGCGTCGATCCTGTCCGTCTCGCGGATGAGCGTTCGGAGCCGGACGCGCGACGCCGAGGGCGGGTGGTCGATCGAGGCAAGCGGGGACGAGGTGGGTGAGCCGGCGCCGTGCGCCGCGCCGGTGGGCACGAGCGTGGCGGTGCGGACGCTTTTCTTCAACACGCCCGCGCGGCGGAAGTTCCTGCGGACCGTCGGCACCGAGCAGACGCGCTGCGCCGAGGTAGTGCGCGACGCGGCCCTGGCGCACGCGCACATCGGATTCACGCTGACGGTGCGCACGGAGCGGGGCGACGAGCGCACGCTGTTCGAGTATCCACCCGGGCAGTCGCCGCGTGAGCGGGCGATCGAGGTGCTGGGACGCGAGTACGAGAGCCAGTTGCTGGAGATCCACGCGGACACGTTCGACGACGCGCGCGGCGTGGCGCTGTGGGGCCTGATCGGCCTGCCGAGCATCGCGCGGTCGACGGCCCGCGCGCAGCACGTGTTCGTCAACGGGCGCCCGGTGCGCGACCGGACCATCCAGCACGCGATCGGCGAGGCGTACCGCGGGCTGATCGAGCCGGGGAAGTACCCGACGGCGGCGATCCTGCTCGAGATGTCGCCCGCGGGCGTGGACGTGAACGTGCACCCGACGAAGACCGAGGTGCGCTTCCGGGACTCGTCGGCGGTGCATCAGACGGTGTATCGCGCGTGCCGCGACGCGCTGCGTGCGCGAGATCTGACGCCCGTGTGGGAATGGAAGAAGCGCGAGAGCGAAGGACCGGCGCAGCCGTTCCTGCCGGCGCGGGCGGACGAAGAGCCCTCCCCTACCCCTCCCACAGGTGGGAGGGGTTCAGATGGAGAGGCCGACACAACTTCCCTCCCGCGCAGCGGGAGGGGTGAGGGGCAGGGTCCTTCTCCCGCGCGCGTCGAAGCCAAACCCTCCGTGCTTCCTCGCCCGGCGGACCGGGTGCTGCAGGTGCACAACTCGTACCTCGTGACGCAGGACGAGGAGGGGCTGCTCATCATCGACCAGCACGCGCTGCACGAGCGGGTGATGTTCGAAAAACTGTTGGCGCGGCTGGGCGAGAAGGGCTCGCTCGAGTCTCAGCGCCTGCTCACGCCGACGGTGGTCGAGGTCGGCGCGCACCAGATGGGCAAACTCGAGGAATTGCAGGAAACGCTGACACGGCTGGGCGTCGAGGCGCATCCGATCGGACGCGCGAGCGTGGCCGTGCACGCGTTCCCGTCGTTCCTGTTCGACCGGGGCGTGGAGCCGGGCGAGTTCCTGCTGGAACTGTTCGACAAGGCCGACGCGCGGGGGCTGGCGGCGGGCAAGGAGGAAGCCCTGCACGAGGTGCTCGACATGATGGCCTGCAAGGCGGCGATCAAGGCGGGCGACCGCATGAGCGAGGGCGAACTGACGGAACTGCTCGCGCTGCGCGAGCGGGTGGAGCGGTCGAGCAACTGCCCCCACGGGCGCCCGACGACGATCCGCCTGCCGATCCGCGAGCTGGAGAAGCGGTTCGGGAGGGGGTAGCGGGCATGGATATGACCGACGAATCGGCGGAACACACGATCGTCGATGCGCGCCAGCTTGAGTGGGAACTTCGCGCACGACCCGTTGACTGGATCGGCTATCTCATCCTCGCCGCCGTCCTTCTCTGGGTCCCGCTGGCGCTCGGGTGGGAGCATCTTGTCGCGGCATGGCCCCGGCTCGGCTTCATGCGAGTGGGCGTGTTCGGGTTTGCCCTCGGGCTGAGTGTCCTGGCCCTATTCGCGACGGCCTTTATCCAACTCGTGCGCGGTCGCGCCAGACGCGAGCTTGTGTGCCCACACTGCTTCTACACCATTGCAGAGCGCTGGGATCGCGAGCCGTCATCGGTCGTGCAGTGCCCTGAATGCGGGCTGCGGTTCTGGATGTGGGACTACATGACCGTGGCTTCGCCCTCGGCCCGGGTGTTCGTGTGGTCGTTCACGCTGCGCCATCGGCGCTGGCGTCTGGCGGCGTTCGCGCTGATGGCCTGCGTCGTCTGCGGGCTCGGCGCCGGGGCGGCGATGGCGCAGCGTTCCAACGAAACCCCCTTCAACATCACGGGGGCGAGCTTCGGGGCGGCGATCATCGGGTTGCTTCTCGCGCTCGCGGCGGTGGACCTCGTGCTGGCACGGAAGGTTGATAGGTGGGCGGACGCTTCGGTATGTCCGGAGGGACACGCGGGGTTCAGGCGTGACGTGGGACCGCAAAGATCGCTGTGCTGGTGTGGCGCGTGCCACGACGGCTGGTGGATCCCCACGCGCAGAGACGACCTACTCCACGCGGTCGCCGACGAGATCGCGCGTGAGCGCGCACTGGCGTCCCCGCCTCCCGCCGAGACCGAACGCGATTAAGCGCTCCGCGCCTTCTCCGTCTCGTGGCGGAGTTGGCCGCAGGCGGCGGCGATGTCGCGGCCGCGTGAACGGCGGATGTGCACCGTGATGCCCGACGTTCGCAAGACTTCCTGGAAATCGCGCACGTCGGCGGTGTGGGGCCGCTCGAAGGGCATCCCCTGCACCTCGTTGTAGCGGATGAGGTTCACATTCGCCCCGCCCCTTCCTCCGGACTCGCGCTTCATCTTCTTGATGAGCGCGACGAGTTCGCGGGCGTGCTCGGGCCGGTCGTTCACGCCGCGGAGCAGCGTGTATTCGAGGGTGATCTCGCGGCCGGTTTTCTGGAACCACACCGAGCAGGCCTTGAGCAGCTGGTCGATGCTCGTGAAGTTTGCCCAAGGGATGAGCTGGCGGCGGAGGTCGTCGTTGGTCGCGTGGAGCGAGAGCGCGAGCGTCACAGGGAGGTCGAACTCGCGCGCGAGCTTTTCGATCGCCTGGTGCAGCCCGACCGTCGAGATGGTGATCTTTCGGGCGGAGATGCCCAGCCCCCACGGCGCGCACATGGTGCGCACGGCGTGCGTCACCGCGGCGAAGTTCGCCAGCGGCTCGCCCATGCCCATGAACACGACGTTGGTGATGCGCCCGACATCGGGCAGGCGGCCCAGACGCCAGACCTGCTCGACGATGCGCCCCGCAGAGAGGGAGCCGTCGAGCCCGGAGAGGCCCGAGGCGCAGAAGCGGCAGCCGACCGGGCAGCCGACCTGGCTCGACACGCACGCCGTCTTGCGCGAGGGCGTGGGGATCATCACGGTCTCGGTCTGGCGTTTGGCGTCCGGCTTGAGTTCGGGCTGGTAGAGCGGGAGGGAGAGCCCGGGGAACGGGGCGCTGGAAGGCCCCTCACCCGACGACCGTTGGTCGTCGTCCTCTCCCCTTGAAGGGAGAGGTTGGGGGAGCGCCGATGGGTCATCCCACTGGACGAACAG
>JBQLZI010000158.1:0-6236 GCA_052168195.1 Phycisphaerales bacterium | reverse complement strand
CGCGTGACGATCTACGCGCACGCCGTCATCCTCGGGGGCGCGACCGAAGTCGGCGACGACTGCGTGATCAACGGCGCCGTGTTCCTGACGCAGAGCGTGCCCCCGGGGCACATCGTCCGCGGCAAAAAACCCGAACTCGTCTACCGGGAGAACCGGGGACGCGGCGGAGTACGCTGACCCATGGCGCAGCAGACCTTTCGCCTCTTCAACTCGCTGACCAGGCAGGTCGAGCCGTTCGTCGCGGGCGACCCGTCGCGCGTGACGATGTACACCTGCGGCCCGACGGTGTACGACTACGCGCACATCGGGAACTTCCGCTCGTTCCTCTTCGCGGACGTGCTGCGGCGCTGGCTGGAGTCGCCGCTCTGCGCGATCGTCGATGAGGGCGGCGCGCGGCACGCCGGGCCGCGGAGCGTCGCGCAGGTGATGAACCTCACCGACGTCGGGCACATGACCGACGACGAGGCGGCGGACGGGGGCGGCGAGGACAAGATGGAGGCGGCGTCGAAGCGGCTGCTCGACGCGAAGAAGAGCGGCAGACTCCCCGCCGACGCGCCGAAGGACTTCGACCCGTCCAACCCGTACCACATCGCGCGGTTCTACGAGGGCGCGTTCCTCGAAGACGCCGCGCTGCTCGGGTTGAAGGTGGCCGAGGAACGCGGGGCGAATCCGAGCGTGATGCCGCGGGCGACCGAGCACGTGCGCGACATGCTGCGGCTCATCGCGCGGCTTCTGGAGAACGGGCACGCGTACGTCGCGCCCGCAGGCGACGCGGTGTACTTCGACACGCAGAAGTTCCCCGAGTACGGCGCGCTGTCGGGCAACACGCTCGACAAACTCCGCGCCGGCGCGGGCGGGCGCGTCAGCGAGCAGAACCAGAGCGGCAAGAAGCACCCCGCGGACTTTCTGCTGTGGAAGAAGGACGCGGCCCACAGGATGAAGTGGGATCCCGCCTCGCCCGAGATGCTGGGCACGAACGCGGGCGCGCTCGTGGGGCTGATCGGCTACCCGGGGTGGCACGTCGAGTGCAGCGCGATGGCGGACTCGTCGCTCCGCGCGATCGTCGGCGAGACGGCCTTCGCGCACACCATCGACCTGCACACCGGCGGCGAGGACAACATCTTCCCGCACCACGAGTGCGAGATCGCGCAGAGCCGCTGCGCGTGGGGCGTCGAGCGGTTTGCGCGGCAGTGGGCCCACGGGCGCCACCTGATGGTCGAGGGCGAGAAGATGTCCAAGAGCAAGGGCAACTTCTACACCATTCGCGACCTGGTGAACAAGGGGTTTGACCCCGCGGCGATCCGGCTGGAACTCATCAAGACGCACTACCGCAGCAACGCGAACTTCACGAGCCAGGGATTGCACGACTCGCAGCGCATGGTCGAGCGGTGGCGGGCGTTTCTTGCGCGGGCTGAGCAGGGCGACGGCGACGAGGCCGCCCGCGCGACGGCACGGGACGAGTTCACCCGCGCCATGTCTGACGATCTGAACACCGCCGGAGCGATCGGCGCGCTGAACGCGTGGATGAATCGGGTCGAATCACCCGTCGACGCGGACGCGGCGTTCCTGCGCGAGGCCGACGCGGTGCTGGATGTGGTCCGCGTGCGCGAGGGATCGGCGGACGACGCGCCTGAATCTGGCGTCGACGAACTGCGCATCGCCCGGGACGAGGCGCGGAAGGCGAAGAACTGGGCGGAGAGCGACCGGCTCCGCGACGAACTCATCGCGCTGGGGTACGAGGTGAAGGACACCGCGGAGGGCACGGTGGTCACGAAGAAGGCGACGCTCTGACAGAGCCGCGTTCGGGAGAACGCGGCGCGGAGTCGGAGGGAGAGAAGGAAAAAATCTTGTAGCCCTGACCCGGTCCTCTCCCATTCGACTCCCTTCGGTCGTCGAACAGGAGAGGGAGCTGGATCGGTACACTCTCATCGTGAACGAGGCGCGGACTCAAACAGCGGGGTTGTTCGGGGGTGAGGCCCCCGGGGTTGCCGCCGCGCGATCGCACGGCGACCTGTCGTGGCTGTCGCGGCTCGCGGGGCGGTTCGTGGTGTTCGAGGGGCCCGATGGGTCGGGCAAGAGCACGCAACTCAAGGCGCTGGGCGCGCTGTGCCGGCGCGAGGGGCTGAAGGTCGTCGAGGCCCGCGACCCGGGCGGCACGTTCATCGGGGAAGAGATCCGCGACCTGCTGCTCAAGCGGCGCGACCACGTTCCCGGCGCGGCCGAGATGGCGGTGCGCTGCGAGACGATGCTGTTCATGGCCAGCCGCGCGCAACTGGTTGACGAGGTGATCCGGCCCGCGCGGTCGCGCGGCGAGGTGGTGCTGGGGGACCGCTTCGTGCCCAGCACGCTGGCGTACCAGGGCGCCGCGGGCGGGATGACGCGTGAGGAGATCGAGGCCGCGGCACGCGTCGCGTGCGGCGAGGTGCGCCCCGACGCGGTGCTGGTGTTCGACGTGGACGAGCGGACCGCGGCGCACCGGCTCAATCCCCTGCTTGATCGGATGGAGGCGAAGGGCGCCGCGTTCCACAAGAAGGTGCGCGAGGGCTATCTCGCGCAGGCCGAAGAACGTCCGGACGAGTTCGTCGTCATCGATGCGCGGGGCGGCGCGGACGAGGTGACCGGGCTGATGCTCGATGCGCTGAAGGCGCGCGCCGCGACGTGGTAAGGGCGTCTCGGCCCCTCACCCGATCGGCTGCGCCGATCGACCTCTCCCCTTGAAGGGAGAGGTGGAGAGGATCACTCGCTGAGGAGGACGATGGCGCGGCGGAGAACGGCGCGGTCGTTGACGGGGCCGTACTCGCCCGGCTCGAGCGCGAGGCGGAGCACCGAGCCGGAGGCGTCGACGGAGAACTCGACGGCGGCGCGGGCGGGGTTGAGCCGCTCGCGGAGGACTTCCCGGCCGTCGATGGAGACGACGAACTCGCAATCGCCGAAGGGGAAGGCGTCGCGCGGGAGTTCGGCGACGGCCGCGAAGCGCGACGCGCCCTGCGGCAGTTCGTACTCGACGGCGACGGGCTCGGGCAGGAACACGTCGGCGGCGCCGAGCGGCGCGGGCGTGGGCTGGGGCTCGACGCGGGCGCCGTCGAGGAGTTCGCGCTCGCCGAGCGGCTCTTCCGCGAGCACGCGGAGGGAGGCGAGCGGGACAATGCGCGAGGCGTCGAGCGCGACCGCCGAGATGCTGGTGAGCGCGTAGCGGGCCTGGCCGCCGGTGTCCTTGAGCGTGAGCAGGAGCGTCTCGTCGTCGACGAGGGCGGCGTCTGAGAGCGCGGCGACGGAGCCGTCATCGAGCCAGAGCGTGAGGCCTTCGGGCTCGATCGCGTCGGTCGCGAGGTCGACGCGCTGCACGCGGGCGCGGGGGACTTCGATGACGCCCGCGTCGGTTTCGATCTCGACCGGGTCGGCGAGGGAAAGGATGAACCCCTCGAGCGTGTCGCCGTTGGTGAGCGAGAGTCGGTCGTTGAATCGCTCGTCGCCCGCGACGTTGGTGACGTCGTCCGTCGGGTGGATGTGCGCGATGCGTTCGATGGGCGTGACGATGAGTCCGAAGCGCGGGTGCGACCAGGCAACGGCGTCGCCGGGCGCGGACGAATCGGCGTATCGCCCCGGGAAGCGCTGGCCGTCGGCGAGCACGAGCACGCCGGTGAGCCCGTCGGACGAGGGCGTGAAGCGCGGCGTCTGCGCGGGCAGCCAGCGCGGTTCGAGCGGAGGGAGGACGGCGACGGCGCTGTCGGGCCCCGCGTAGGGCGAGGCCTCGCGGCGCACGCCGTTGCGATCGAGGTAGACGATGGAGGCGCGGCGGCCCGAGTCGCCCGCGGTGATCGCGACGAGTTCGGCGCGGCGCGCGTCAAGGGAGTCGTCGAGCAGCACGACGGAGGGCGTCGCGTGGGCGAACGAGAGCGGCGCGCTCAGCGCGAGGAGAGCGGCCGCGGCACGGATTCGTCGCGTGTTGGAAGGCATTACTTCTGGAAGATCGGCAGGTATCGCTTGGGCATTTGCAGAACGATGAGGGCCATAGCGGTTGCGTAGACCGGACCATTGGACGTGTCGACCCAAAACCCCTCGTCGGGATTACTGGACTGACGCTGGAGCATGTCTTCCCGGACCGCGGGCCACCAGACGGCCCAGTGTTCGCCTCCCGCGAGGTACATGGCCTGGGCGGCGTAGTAGTGGCCGTAGAAGAAGTGGCTGTCGGACGCGCGGGCGACGCCGGGGAGGGCGTTCTCTTTGATGTACGCGAGGCCGCGGTCGATGGCGTCGTCTTCGTAGATGCCCGCGTAGTAGAGCGAGGCGACGCCCGCGGCGGAGCGCGGCCAGAGCGATCTGCCGCCGGTGAGTTGGTACATGAAGCCGCCGTCGGGGTTCTGGGCGCGGCGGACGTATTCGACGGCCTTGTCGATCGGCTCGCGGGGGATGTCGATGCCCGCGTTGCGCGCGCTGCGCATCGCCATGATCTGGCAGATGGTCACGGAGAGGTCCGCGTCGTAGGGGACCGGGTTGTAGCGCCAGCCGCCCTCTTCGTTCTGGCTCTGCACGATGACGCGGATGGAGCGGACGAGCGCGTCGCGCACGCGCGCGGCGAGCGCGGTGTCGGGGCCGCCCGCTGTCATGCCGTAGACCTCGCCCAGGAAGAGCGCGGCGAACCCGTGCTCGTACATCGGGCCGTGGGTGGGTGTTTCGGAGGCGACGAAGCCGGTGTCGGTGACGCGCGCGAGGATGAACTCGAGGCCGCGCTTGACGTTCTCGCCGTACTTCCCGCGTCCGGGGAGGTGGCCGTCGGACATGAAGGCGAGGCAGGCGAGAGAGACGATGCCGACGTTGCCGCGCCAGCGTCCGGAATCCCAGGATCCGTCGGGATTCTGCTGCTCGGCGAGCCACGCGAGTCCTCGCTCGACCGACGCGTGGAGTTCGGGCGTCATCTCGTTCTCGAGCGCGGCGTTCTCGGCGGATGCGCCGGGGCGCTCGGCCCTCGGGGCCGCGTCGGGTTGGGCTTCCTGCGCGTGCGCCACGGCGACGAGCGACGCCGCGGCCAGCGCGAGGAACGGGCGGGGCGTCATGGGCTCGGCCTTTCTTCGGCGAGGCGGCGGTAGTACTCCTCGGTCAGGCGCTCGTAGAGCGACGAGAAGGAATCGCTTGAGCCTTGGAGGAGCGCGTCGCGCACACGCTGCGGGAGACTGCCCCACGTGGGCGCGGCGGAGTCGAGCCAGCCGCGCGTCTGCGCGCTGTTCTGCGCGGATCCGCCCTGCGTGCCGTCCGTGGGTTCGCCTTGGCCGGGCTGGCTCTGGGCCTGCTGCTGCTGGCCCTGCTGACCGGGGCTGCGCTGCTGCTCCTGCGATTGGCTCGACGAGGACGACGAGGAGGAGGACGACGACTGCTGCTGTTGCTGCTGGGCCTGCGCGATGACGGCGTCGAGGCGCGCGAGGATTTCCTGCTGCATGCGCTGGGTCGTCGCGCCGACGTCGCGGCGCTGCTCGACGCGCGACGCGGCGTCGCGCATCAGAAGGACGGCCTCTGCGAACATCTGGCCGACGGATTCGCCGCGCAGCGCGCGTTCGAGTTCGCGCTGGGCCTGCGCCGGGCCGTCGGAGGGTGGGGGAAGATCGTCTGGCCGCTCGGACGTTTGCGCGTCCTTGGGGATGCCGAGGAGGTCGTCGAGCGACTTGGGCGGTTGTTTCTGTTCGCTCTCCTGATCGGCGGGCTTCGCGGGCGCGTCGGCGGGCGTGGAACGGTCCTGGGCCAGCGCGCACGGGCAAAGCAGCGCGATCGTGAGCGTCAGGATGCCTGCTGCGTCATGCCGCATGCTGCTGGGCCTCCGTGCCCGGTTGGGGCTCAGGAGAAGATTCGGCCGGTTCCGCGTTGGGGTTTCGCTGTTCCGCGGGCGGCTGGGGGTCGACGGGCTGCTCGACGGGCATCTGGGGCGCCGGGCCGCCCTGGTTCTGACTCTGGATGCGCTGGAGGAGTTCCTCCGCGAGGCCGTGAAGATCTGCCTGTTCGCGGGCGATGCGCTGCGCGGCGTCGGGAGTGCGGTTGTTTTCGGCGATGCGCGTGCGGTCGAGCAGGCCGGCCTGCATCTCGCGGAGCAGTTTGAGTTCGTGGATGGGAAGGATGGCGGGACGTTCGCCCTGACCTCCGCCCCCACCGCCTCCGCCGCCTCCTTCGCCCGCCCCGTCGTCGAAGGGATTCTATCGTTCGGCGTTCTCGAGCGCGCGGACGAGCATGGAGAGCGTGGAGACCGCGCC
>JBQLZI010000157.1:0-6318 GCA_052168195.1 Phycisphaerales bacterium | reverse complement strand
CGACGAGTACCAGGAGTACCTCTACCTCCACGGCATGGGCGTCGAGACGGCCGAGGCGCTCGCCGAGATGTGGCACAAGCGTGTCAGGCAGGAACTCGGCATCGCCAACGAGGACGCGACGACGATGCGCAAACTCTTCGCGCAGGGCTACCGCGGGTCGCGATACTCGTTCGGCTACCCCGCGTGCCCGGACATGAGCGACCAGGAAAAACTCTTCCGCCTGCTCCGGCCCGACCGCATCGGCTGCGAACTGACCGAGAACTGGCAGATCGACCCCGAGCAGAGCACCAGCGCCATCGTGGTCCACCACCCCGAGGCGCGGTACTTCAATGTTTAAGGTCCGGGCGTTTCGCCGATAGAACCCGGCGATGCACGAGATCCACTACAAGGAGATGACCGGCGAGAAGCCGGTGCTCCGCGATTACCTCGCGATCGACCGCACCGTCCTCGCCAACGAGCGGACGGTGCTCGCGTACCTGCGGACGGCGCTGGCGATGGCCGTAGTCGGCGCGTCGGCTATGAAGTTCTTCGACTCGCTGCTGTACGAGGTCGTCGGGGGGATCTTCATCCTGCTCGGCGTGGTGGTGGCGGGGCTGGGTCTGCGCCGGTTCTTCCGCGTGCAGAAGCGCATCGACGAGGCGATGGCCCTGGGCGACTTCTCGCGCGAGAGCGACGGGCCGGCGCCGAAGGGCTGAGCGATCAGCCGTTCGTCGTGCCGAAGTTCGTCAGCACGAGGTTGAGATCGGAGAAGTTGACGATGCCGTCGCCGGTCACGTCGCCGGGGAGGCCGGCGCCGGATTGCCCGAACTGGGTGAGCACGGTGTTGAGGTCGGCGAAGTTCACCACGCCGTCGCCGTTGGTGTCGCCCGGGAGGGGGTCGACGAGTTCGACGGCGATGGAGAGCGTGGGCTCGATGTCGAAGAACTTCGCGAACTTGTCTTCCTTGGTGTAGAAGATCGGGTAGTCGATCACCATGCCGCGGTCGCCGGCCTGGGGCGGGCCGATGAACGACGGGAAGAGCAGCGACGAGAGTTGGAAGCGCAGGCGCCCCTGCGCGAGCCCGTCGCGGAGGAACGCGACGGCCGCGGGGTTGCTCAGGTCGACCGTGAACGTGAAGACGGCTTCGCTGGGCACGAGGCCGCCGACAGCCGCGTCGACAGTAATTCCGATGGCGAACGGCGCGGGATCGAAGCGGTCCTTGACGTTATTGCCCACGTCGCGGGGCGGGGTCATCGCGTCGGGATCGAACCCGACGTAGTCCGTCGCGTAACTGTTGCGCACACCGAGCCCGAAGGACGGGCCGTGCGGGGAGTTCTCGAGGAACGTCGCGGCGGTGAAGCCGTTGCGGAACGCGGCGCCGAAGAGTTCGATGGGGCGGCCCGCGTCGGCGTCGGGCATGAATTCCGGATCGGTCTCGTCGAGGTGCGTGCGGTACGAGTCGTCGGTCGGGTCGTAGCGGAACGCGTCGCCGAACGCGATGGTCGCGGTCACGACGGCCGAGGTGATGCGGTAGCGCTCGGGGTCTTCGCCCGCGGGGATCTGCCCGGCGGTGTCGAAGCCGATGAGGAAGAGCGCGTCGCGGTCGTCGAACTCGAACTCGGTGTAGCCGGCGGTGCCGAAGAGCGAGGCGGTGGTGCGCGTCCCCGGCGAGGGGTTGAAGGGGTAGTTCCAGCGGTCGAGGGAGGGCGAGTTGAAGGTCGCGGTGAGGGGGCCCGCGAACGCGACGGCGGCGAGGGCGTGGGCCGCGACAAGGGGAACGGATCGGCGCATTGGTGGCTCTCTCTCTTGAAGGCGTCCGGTGGCTCGGGCGAGACTGCGAGACAAGAATCTTTCGCGTGATACAAGACGGCCTCGGCGGACGGCGTATTGTTGAGACTCAGTCTCAGCAAGGCAACGCCGGGTCGGAAGTCCTTCGCGGGACCGAAACCGGATCCCGGCTCTCACCATCCAGTGAACGCCATGACGCACCGCATCGCCTCTCCCGCCCCGAACGCTCCCCGTCGCCGCGACGCGGGCGGCTTCACGCTTATCGAGATCCTGGTGGCGGTGGGCATCATCGCGCTGCTGATCGGCGTCCTCGTGCCGACGCTGGGCGGGGCGCGGACGTCGGCGGTGCTGGCGGGCGAGCAGGCCGACGCGCGGTCGATCGCGCAGGCGTACGCGGCGTTCGCGAGCGACAACCGCGGCTACGTGCTTCCCGCGAAGGTCGACAGCAACAAGTTCCCCGACGCGGTGCTCCGCGCCCCGGCCACGCTGCCCACGGGCGAGGCGCCGACCGGC
The DNA here is from genome assembly GCA_052168195.1 of Phycisphaerales bacterium. Lineage (GTDB taxonomy): Bacteria > Planctomycetota > Phycisphaerae > Phycisphaerales > UBA1924 > JAHBXC01. The sequence goes on along the minus strand of JBQLZI010000157.1, from coordinate 4,038 downwards.
CCCGACGCGTCGCGCTGGATCTGGCGGCTCGGCCAGTACGTCGATTTCGCCTTCCCCACGCTGATCCGCGACCGCGACGTGCTCGCAGAGGTCAACGACGGCGGCAGTCTCGCGGGCATCGACGCGGGGACGTACCGCGCGAGCGTGTTCACCGGGTTCGGCATGAACTCGTACTACCTCGGCGGGCGCCGCGAGTTCTATGAAACGAACTCGCAGGGTGTGAACCGGTTCCAGGCGCTGTTCGGCGCGGACTTCTTCATCCGGCGCATGGACCAGGCGCCGAGCCCGGCGTCGCTGCTCGCGTTCGTGAGCGCGGCGAGCAATATCGGCGACGAGGGCTTCCGCGAGGGGTACTTCTACGTCGAGCCGCCGCGGACGACGATCACGCAGACCTCGTGGTTCGACTTCACCGCGCCGACGAAGGAGCGCGTGAAGCAGGAGTCGGGGTGGTACGGCGCGTTCCCGGTGGGCAACGGCAAGGCCGTCGTGAACTTCCTTGACGGGCACGCGGAGCAACTGGTGTGGGACGACCTGATCGACATGCGTCGCTGGTCGCCGCAGGCCAACGCGCCGGACTGGTCGCTGCCGCGCCCGACGGGCAACTGAGCGAGCACAACGACGCAGCACGCAACGAACAAGGGCGACGCCGATCGGCGCCGCCCTTGGTGTTTCTGTGTTTGTCCGGCGCTGCTTAGCGGCGGCGGTGGGCGGTCAGGCCGGCCATCGCCAGCGCGCCGAACGCGGCGGTCGCGGGCGCAGGGATGAACGCGATGTCGAGTTCGACGCGGTCGAGCGAGATAAGCGGGTTCTCGCTGGGCAGGTCGAGGACGAAGGAGTCGAAGATCGCGCCGGAGAGTTCGAAGTCGAAGCGCGAGATGATGTCGAACGCCTGCGCGCCGCCCGGCGCGGCCTGAACCTCGCGGAAGAGTTCGGTGCGCTCGGCGGCGATCGAACCCGAGCCGAGCCCGGAGTAGTTCAGCGTGACGTTGTCCCAGTCGAGTTCGAGGCCCTGCGTGCGGATCTGGATGGTCAGCAGCGACACGGGCGTGCCGGCGCCGTTGAAGTGGACCTGGAAGTTGGGCACGCTGAACGACGAGTAGAGGTTGCCCGAGCCGGCGATGATCGCGCCGGGGTTGGTCTGGCGTACGAAGGCCTGCGCGCCGGTGTTGGAGGCGGGGTCGTCGGGGAGGTTCTCGCCGCCGATGGGGGTGGTGAACGACTCCCAGCCGGCGTAGAGCGAGGCGGTGGAGCCGCGGAAGAAGGGGACGTCGAAGGTCGCGCCGGCGAACGCGGCGGGCGACGCGGCGGCGGCGAGGGCGATCAGGGCGGCGGCGGTACGCATATCGAACACTCCGGGGTGTGGGTCGGTGGCGCGGCCGCGCAACGCGTGCGCGGCCGGGAGGGGACTGTAGACAGTTGAGACTCGGTCTCAAGAGCGTTTCCCGTCCTGCGGGAATTCTTTTTGTCAGGCGAGAATCTGGGTAGTCGCTTCGGCGGTGCCGTGCGGGCGTGTGCGCTATCCTCGCCGCCATGAGCGAGCGAACGACGAGCGACTTACCCGACCTGCTCAGCGAACTGCGCTGGCGCGGGCTGCTGCACCAGGCGACCGACGAGGGCGCGCTGGCGGAGCACTTCGGTAAGGGACGCAAGCCAGATGTCCAGCGGCGTGTTTACTGCGGGTTCGACCCGACCGCCGACTCGCTGACCATCGGCAACCTCGTGCCGATCATGCTCCTCAAGCACGTCAAGGAATGGGGACATATCCCCATCGTGCTGATGGGCGGCGCGACGGGGCGCATCGGCGATCCGTCGGGCAAGAGCGCCGAGCGGACGCTGATGAGCGACGAGCAGGTCGACGCGAACATCGCGCAGCAGCGCGAGATCTTCACGCGCGTGCTCGGGAGCGACGTCGCGATCGTCAACAACCTCGACTGGTGGAAGGACAAGTCCTTCCTGTGGGTGCTGCGCGAGGTGGGCAAGCACTTCAGCGTGAACGTGATGATGCAGAAGGACTCGGTGCGCGACCGCCTGCAGAACCGCGACCAGGGCATCTCGTTCACCGAGTTCTCCTACCAGATCCTCCAGGGCTACGACTTCCTGCACCTCGCGCGCGAGGAGGGCGTGACCGTGCAGTGCGGCGGCAGCGACCAATGGGGGAACATTGTCGGCGGCGCCGACCTCATCCGCCGCGCCGGCGATCACGCTTTCGCCTTCACCGCGCCGCTCGTCACCAAAGCCGACGGCGGGAAGTTCGGCAAGTCCGAGGCGGGCGCGGTCTGGCTCAGCGGGCCGCGGACGACGGCGTACGCGTTTCACCAGTTCTGGTTGAACGCGGCGGACGCCGACGTCGAGCGGTTCCTGAAGATGTTCACGCTGCTGGAGCGCGCCGAGATCGAGTCGCTCGTGGAACAGCACAAGGCGGCGCCCGAGAAGCGCGTCGCGCAGCGCGCGCTCGCGGACGCGGCGACGGCGATCGTGCACGGCGACGACGCGGTGCGCCGCGCCAACGCCGCGGCCAGCGCGCTGTTCTCGGGAGAAGTCGCCGGGTTGGACCGCGACACGCTGCACGAGGTGTTCGCCGCCGCGCCGAACAGTGAGCACGCGCTGGCGATCCTCGACGGCGAGGGGTGGTCGGTGGTCGACGCGCTCGCGGAGACGGGTCTGGCGAGCAGCAAGTCGCAGGCGCGGCAGTTCGTGAAAGACGGCGCGGTGACGATCAACGGGCAGGCGAAGGCGTCGATGGACACGCGCCTCACCCGCGACGACCTGCTGCACGGCGAGGTGATCCTGCTCCGCCGCGGCAAGAAGAACTGGCATGTGTGCCGGTTCGGCGCGAAGCACTAGAAGTTGAAGAAGGTGTAGCCCTCCCCCTCACCCCTCCCGTCTCACTTCGTTCGATAGGAGGGGAGAGGCCGGAGCCACCGCCCCACCCATCCCCTATTCCTCACTCTCCGTTGCCTTCCCCGGATCGATCTCCCGGAGGTAGCGCCACGAGTAGATGCCGGTCTTGTGGCCGTCGGAGAAGACGATGCGCAGGGCGTAGTTGCCGACGAGTTCGGCGGAGAGGGCGCGGAGGGGGCCGGACTCGCCCGACGACTTCAGCACCGTCAGCGGGTTGCGCGAGATTTCCTTGCGCTGCTCGCGGGCTTCGGCGGAGGGGGACATGCGGCGGAGGTGCGCGACGGGGTAGAACGACCGCACGCCGTCGGCCCACTCGATGGTGAGGCCTTCGTCCTTCTTGAGGTCGATGCTGATCGGCGGCGGGGCGTCCACGGGGAATGGTAGATCACGCCACGCTACCCTTGGCGCGATGACCAGCGAGACGAACTTTGCGGACCGGCTGACGGCGGCGATCGACCGGCTGGGCGCTCCGGCGTGTGTCGGGCTCGACCCGGTGCTCGAGCATCTGCCCGACGACCTCCGCGCGGGGGTGGGGGATGGCGACGACGGCGCGGCCGCGGCGGGGATCGAGCGGTTCTCGCTCGGAGTGCTTGACGCCGTGCGCACGGTCGTGCCCGCGGTGAAGGTGCAGAGCGCGTGCTACGAGCGGTTCGGCGCGCCGGGGTTCGCGGCGATGGAGCGCGTCTGTGCGCACGCGAAGGGTCTCGGGCTGGTTGTGATCCTCGACGCGAAGCGCGGGGACATCGGCGTCTCGGCGCGGCATTACGCGCACGCGGCGTTCGCGCGCATCGGCACCGACGCGCTGACCGTCAGCCCGTACCTCGGGATGGACACGCTGGAGCCGATGGCGCCCGCGCAGCATCCGGGCAGGGGGCTGTTCGTGCTGGTGCGAACGAGCAATCCCGGCAGTGACGGCGTGCAGAACCTGCGGCTGTCGTCGAACAGGACCGTCGCGCAGATGATGGGGTCGATGGTCGCGGAACTGGGCGCCGCGAGCGTGGGCGCGAGCGGGTACTCGAGCGTCGGCGCGGTGGTCGCGGCGACGAAGCCCGCCGACGCGCGGCTCATGCGCGAGGCGATGCCTCAGCAGATCTTTCTGGTGCCCGGTTTCGGCGCACAGGGGGGGACGGTCGAGAC
>JBQLZI010000156.1:0-6328 GCA_052168195.1 Phycisphaerales bacterium | reverse complement strand
GAGGAGCGCGCCGTTGCGATCCAGTAAAGCCGCAACGCCGGTCTGGCCCACCTCGATCGAACGCAGGAACCGAGAGAGATCGTTCAGCGAGTAGTCCGCGTCGACGACGCCGCGGAACGCACCGTTTGATCCGAAGATGGGGATCCCGTAGGAGATCCCGAGCGTTGGCTCCGTGTCGTCGCCGCCGACCCAGACGTACGGATCGCTCCACGCCGGCGCGCCCGCGTCGCGGACCGTGGTGAACCAGGGACGGGCGAAGAGGTCGAACGCGAACTCGGTCGACGCACCCTCCGGCACGCCGTCCTCGCCGAGCGGCTGCTGGCGCATCGTGCCCGCGCCGGGAGTGTCCTTGATGGCCCAGTATTGGCTGCCGTTGCCGTACCGCGTGACCCACGCGCTGCGGCCGTCGGCGCCTCCCCAGACGATCGAACTGAGCATGTCGAACGCGGAGGACTGTCTCACGAACGTCTCGCGCCACGCGGGGAGATCCGCCGGGTCGAACACGCCCGACTCCACGAGGTGCTCGTTGAGTTCGCACACCCGAACCGGGACGGACAGCACTTCATCAACCTTGTTGGACGCGAGCAGGTGAACCTGCTCGATGTTCCGGGAGGCGAGTTCATGCACCGCGTTGCGCGACTGGTGGTTCCACAGCAGCGTAACCACGAGCCCGATGACGAAGGCCGGCGCGGCCATGAGCAGCGGAGCGGTCACCTTGATGGGAAGCCGGGAGAGCACGGCGGCGAGTGTAGCGAGGGCCCTCTCCAGCCGGGTTCGGTAGCATGTGGCGAGCCGACGGGCGTCTTCATCGCCCCTTTGCATCTTCGGCATCCGAGATAGACCGCATGCCCCTCGATCGATCCCTCATCTGCGCGTACGGATTTCCCGAGTCGGGGCCGCCGACCACGCTCGACAGCGCGCAGGTCGATTCATGGAACGCGCAGGCGGGATGGGTCTGGATCCACCTCGATCGGACCAGCGACGAAGTCGAGCCGTGGCTCCACGACGCCGCCGACCTGGACGACCTCGCGATCGAGGCGCTGCTGCAGGAAGAAACGCGGCCGCGGTGCGAGATCATCGGCGACGGCCTGCTCGTACTGCTCCGCGGCGTGAACCTGAACGCCGGCGCCGAGCCCGAAGACATGGTCTCCATCCGTCTCTGGGTCGACCCGCGCAGGGTCATCTCGCTGCGCCACCGCAAGCTCATGGCGGTGCAGGACGTCCGCGACGCCATCGCACGGGGCGAGGCGCCCGCGACGCCCGGCGCCCTGCTCATCGAGATCGCCGCCTTCCTTATTGACCGCATGGGGACCGTGCTCGACGACCTCAACGACGCCGTCGACCAGGTGGAGGAAGACGTGCTCGACGCGCCCAGCGCGGAACTGCGCTCGAAACTCAGCCAACTGCGCCGCCAGGCGATCAGTCTGCGCCGCTTTCTCGCCCCCCAGCGGGAGGTGTTCACCCGGCTGAGCACCGTGCGCACCGGGATCTTCACCGAGACCGACCACGGCCAACTCCGCGAGATCACCGACCGGCTCACCCGGTACATCGAGGAACTCGACTCGGCCCGCGACCGCGCCGCCGTCACGCAGGAGGAACTGGGCGGGCGGATCTCGGATCAGATGAACCGGAATATGTACGTGCTCTCGATCGTCGCGGGCATCTTCCTGCCGCTGGGCCTGCTGACGGGGCTGCTGGGGATCAACGTCGGCGGACTGCCGGGGACCCAGAGCAAATGGGCCTTCGCCATCGTGTGCGTGATCCTCGTGGCGCTGGCGGGCCTGGTGGTGTGGATGTTCAAGAAAATGCGGCTGCTGTAGGGATCGCCAAAGGACGACCGGCGCCGGAGGCACTGCCCCTGTCCGCGCACGGAATACCCCCCACAGGACTCGAACCTGTAACCCGCTGATTAAGAGTCAGCTGCTCTACCAATTGAGCTAGGGAGGCGTCCGGACGGGTCCGCGAACCGCGGCGTCGCCCGAGCGAAGGCGAGTATAGTCGGCCCTCGGCGGGTGTCGAGCCGCCGGACCGCGGTGGCGGGCCTGCGACCTTAGGAACTTTTCCCTCGGGGGAACGCGGGGTCTGCCCATCGGTCCTGCCGGGCGAGCGTTGACTCCGATCCCGCCGGGCCCCTACCCTCCGCGTCTCGGAGAGCGTGCTCCGAGGGCGTTGACCGCTGAATCCTCGGCCCGCGCTCGCCGCGGTCCCAAGTCCCGACCAACTCGGGGATACGAGCCATGCTTCCTACCCATCGCGTCTCCAAAGGTCGCCGCAACCGCCGCCGCTCGCACCACGCGCTCGACGCGACCTCCAGCACGCTCTGCCCCCTCTCTGGCATGCCCAAGCAGCACCACCGCGTCTGCAAGGAGTCGGGCTACGTCCGTCCCGGGCTGAAGATCACCGTCCGGAAGTTGGGCATCGGCGTCGACGCCGACTGAGCGTTCGGTCTCCCGCCCGTTCGGCTGTGGAGGGATCCATGCGGCTTGCCATCGATGTGATGGGGGGCGATCACGCTCCCGACGCCATCCTTAAAGGCGTGTTCGCATCGCTGTCGCACCTTGCGCCCGACGACCGGCTCGTTCTTGTCGGCCCCGAAGACATCATCCGCGACACGATGCGCGAGCACCGCATCGACGACGCGCGACTCGAGATCCACCACGCGCCCGAGGTCATCGCGATGGATGAGACGCCGGTGACGGCGGTCAAATCCAAGCCCGATTCCTCGATCGTGCGGATGGCGATGCTCGGGTCGCCCGCCAAAGCCGCCAAGCTCGGCGCAGAGCCCGTCGACGCGGTCATCTCCGCCGGGAACACCGGCGCGTGCGTTTCCGCCGCGACGATGTACATGCGCCGCCTCGCGGGCGCCCACCGCCCGGGCATCGCCGTCGCTATCCCCTCGTTCTCCGGCCCGCTGATCCTCTGCGACGGCGGCGCCAACCCCGAGCCCCGGCCCCTCCACCTCGCGCAATACGGCGTGATGGCCGAGGCGATGGCCCGCCTGGTGCACCACATCGAGCGACCCCGCGTCGCGCTCCTGAACATCGGCAGCGAAGAGGCGAAGGGCACCGAACTCATCAAGGAAGTGCGCACGCTCCTCCGCGCCGTGCCCGACATGAACTACATCGGGTACATCGAGGGGCGCGAGATCCTCGAGGGCACCGCCGACGTCGTCATCGCCGACGGCTTCGTGGGCAACACCACGCTGAAACTGACCGAAGGCGTCGCGATGAGCGTCGTGAAGGCCATCTTCCAGGCGATCTTCGAGGCCGACCCCGACCTCGCCCTCCAGATGGACTCGGTCGCGAAGTCGCTCAGCAAACGGCTGGACTACCACGAGTTCGGCGGGGCGCCCCTGCTCGGGGTCAACGGCGTGTGCGTGATCTGCCACGGCAGCAGCAAGCCGCAGACCATCGCCGCCGCGATCCGCAACACCCGCGAACAGATCATCAGCCACCTCAACGACGAGATCGTGCGCCGGCTCGAGATCTGCAACGACGTGTGGTCGCGCATGGGCTCGGGCGACGAGCCCGTCGCCGCGGCCGGTCGGGAGCCGTCATGACCCACTCCGCGCACGCCGACGCCGTCGGCCTCCAACCCGTCGCGAACGTGGGCGTGCGGATCTGCGGCACCGGCTCGTTCGTGCCCGATCGCAAACTCACCAACACCGACTTCGAGAAACTCGTCGACACCAGCGACGAGTGGATCTTCCAGCGCACGGGCATCCGTGAGCGCCGCATCGCGACGCCGGAGAAGGGCGAGAACACCGTTCATTTCTGCTCGACCGCGCTCGGGCGCGCCCTCGAAGACGCCCGCATGCCCGCGAGCGACCTCGACTGCATCATCGTCGGGACCGTCACCCCGGACATGACCTGCCCCTCGACGGCGTGCCAGGTTTCGGCGCGGCTCGGCGGCGGGCACGCCGCGGCGTTCGACGTCACCGCCGCGTGCTCGGGCTTCGTCTACTCGCTCACCGTCGCGCACTCGCTCATCCGCGCCGGCACGTTCCGCGCCGTCGGCGTCGTCGGCTGCGACGTGATGAGCAAGGTGATCGACTACACCGATCGGCGCGTCTCGATTCTCTTCGGCGACGCCGCGGGCGCCGCGGTCATCAAGGCCACGGACGACACCACCCGCGGGATGCTGGCGCAGCGCATGCACGCCGACGGCTCGGGCTGGCAGGACCTCTACCTCCCGCGCCTGCCGCGTGATTTCCCCGAGGGCGAGGAGATCACCGAGAACCGCCTGGGCAAACTCCAGATGAACGGCCGCGAGGTCTTCAAGTTCGCCGTGCGCACCTTCAGCGAGGTCATCGAGCAGTGCCTGCAGAAGGCGGGCGTGCAGGCGTCCGATGTCGATCACTACGTCTGCCACCAGAGCAACGCGCGCATCCTCGAATCGGCCCGCGAGCGTTTCGGTCTCCCCGAAGACAAGATCTACGTGAACATCGACCGCTACGGCAACAGCAGCGCGGGTTCCGTGGGCCTCTGCTTCGACCAACTCCGCAAGTCCGGGAAGGTCCACGAGGGCCAACTCGTGATGTTCGTCGCCTTCGGCGGCGGGCTGACCTGGGCCGCCTCGCTCTGGCGGCTCTGACACCCACACTTCACCCTGACGCGTCGACGCGCTCGGAGCGGCGTCGCCCCCCGTCGTCGCCGGCTGCCCCTCGCACGCCTGTCCTGCTACAGTCGCCCGACCGATGACCGCAGAAACGACCACATCGCGGATTCTCCTGTGCCCGGGCCAGGGCGCCCAGCGCGTCGGCATGGGCAAGGCGTGGTTCGCCGCGTCGCCGGAAGCCGCCCAGACGTATGCGTCCGCCGATCAGCACCTCGCCGACGAGCGGTTCGCGCAGACGTTCCGCGGCCGTTCGCTCTCGGACGTCTGCTTCAACGGCCCGGAGGACGAGGTCAACCGCACCGACATCGCGCAGCCGGCGATCTTCGTCGCCTCGGCCGCGTGCTGGCAGGCGATGGTCGCGCGCGGCGTCGACCCGGAGAACATCGCCGCCACCGCCGGGCTCTCGCTCGGCGAATACACCGCGCTCTATCTCGCGGGATCGCTTTCCTTCGGCGACGCGCTCACCTTGGTCGCGCTCCGCGGGCGCGCGATGCAGGACGCCGCGGAGCAGAGCAGGGGCTCGATGGTCGCGCTGATCGGCGCCGACGACGAGCAGGCCCAGCGCGTCTGCGACGAGACGCTGGCCGCGCTCGGGGGCGGGGTGCTCGTGCCGGCGAACTACAACGCGCCGGGCCAGATCGTGCTCTCGGGCGACGCCGACGCGTGCGCGAAATCCGTTGAGATCGCGGGCGGGATGAGTCTCCGCGCGACGCAACTCGCGGTCGCGGGCGCGTTCCACTCGCCCCTGATGCAGCCCGCCGCGGACCGCCTCGCCGAGGCGCTCGAAGAAGTCACGATCAACCCGCCCAAATGCCCGGTGGTGTCGAACGTGACCGCCCTCCCCCACGGCGCCGACCCGAGCGACGGCGACGACGTCGTCGCGTCGATCCGCCGCCGACTTGTCGAACAACTCACCTCGCCGGTTCGCTGGTCGCAGTCCTGCCAGTGGCTGATCGCGAACATCGAAGGCGAGATGCACGAACTCGCGCCCGGGAAGGTCCTCGCGGGCCTTATGCGGCGCATCGACCGCGCAGCCAAGGTGACGACCCATGACGAACCGGGTGACTGACATGCGCCGCAACGCCTTCCGCGCCGTGCTCGCGGCCTCGCTCTTCGCCGGCGCGGGCGCGGTGTCCGCGTGCAAAGAAGAGGCGCCGCCTCCCCCCCCTCCCCCGCCTCCGAAGCAGGCCGCGCGACCGGTCGACGCGCAGTCGTTCGTGTCGGACCCGCGCGTGCAGTTCCCGCAGGAGCACGCGCCGATCGAGGAGTCACTCGCCCGCGCCGTCGCGGACTTCGCGTCGGCGCTCGCGTCGGGCGACGCGTCGGTGATCCGTCCGATGCTCGACAACCCCGGCCGCGCCGTCCTCGACGAGCAGGTCGAGACCGGCGCGTGGGAGCGCGAGACCGAGGGCATCGAGGTCGTCCGCGTCGTGTCGCTCACGCGCGACGGCGAGAACGCCTCGTTCACCCTCGCCGTGCAGGACCCTAGGGGCGCGTACCTCCTCGGGTGGAAGGCCGTGCAGGGCAACGGCGAATCGTGGATCATCGGCGGCGCCCCCGCGCCCGACACCCGGGCGGCCCGCGCGTCCGACCTCGCCGGCGCCGTCGCGCCCGAATCCGAGTAAGCACTTCCCGAATCACGCACCGGAGATCCCCGCGTGAGCGCAGCAGCAGCACAGACCGGCGACCGTCGCGTCGCGTTCATCACCGG